>JAJZYV010000326.1 GCA_021797955.1 Thermoplasmata archaeon | reverse complement strand
TCTGACCGGGTTCAAGCCTGCCATCATCACAGGTTCAGTGTAAAAATAACCAGGATCCGGTACAAGTATTTCGGAACCAGTTTCTGAATTCAGAGCAAGGGCTATTGCGTAAATAGCCATTTTACCTGACATGAATATAGTATTGTCTTTAGAGCACATAATCCTGTTTTTTTTGCTCACTTTATTTACAATCGCTTCCCTCAATTCTGGAAGCCCATAGGAAGATATATAATGGGTCATTCCAGATCTCATTGATTCCACGGCAGCTTCTACGATCTCTTTCGGCGTATCAAAAACTGGTTCTCCTATGTAAAGTGATATTACCTTATTTCCCGAAGATCTCTTTTCAAATACCAAATCTAATATCTCAAGGGAAGCTGATTCCATTAAATCATCCAAAACCATGCTTGGAAATGTTTGTTTCATATTTAAGAATACATATTGAAACGGATATGCAATAATAACGTTTGGTACCTAATTCAAACCGTTCCAAAATAGTTGGAACAATTTTATTTACTGTCAGGTTCTATTGCTACAACCCTAGCCATTGAACCACTTCCATGAAGTATTTTAATGGGTAGTGCAATTATTTTATACTCTACATCTAATGACAAGCTTCCTAGATTTGTCAAGTCTTCTATCACAGAACATCCATACGTTAACAATAGTTTATGTGCCGGGAAATCACTTTTTACGAAGGGATCAATACCCAGTGTATCTATTCCCAAGAGTCTTATTCCTTTCTCAATAAAAAACTTGGCAGCCTCAGTACTTAAACCAGGGAATTCTTCTTGAAATTCCTTAGAAAAAGTTCTCTTTTCAGACCATCCTGTATTTATTAGTATTATTTTTTTATCATAGTTTTTTTTCCAAATTTTCCTTATTGCAGACACTGATATTTCTACGGCAGTTATTTCCGGTCTGATTACATAACCAGATCCTATTAGATTCTTTAATGGTATATCATCTACCGTCTCTCCTTTTTCTAAAAAGTGTGCTTGAGAATCAACATGGGTTCCACAATGAGTGGAAGAATTATAGCTTTCCATTCCATAACCTTGATTATCAGGAGATGCTATTTTTTTTATACTAAGAGGTATATTTCCTGGAAAGAGTGGCATATTATTATAGAGAGACACCGACAAATCATGAATTTTATTTTCCACACTCACCAATTTTGAAACAATACTTTAATTTTCCTAGTTTATAATAAGAAAAAATTTAAAAAAACAAAAACAATGTAGATAATTACACTAAAGACGGAAATCAGCTATATTTTAGAAATATTGCAAACTAATCTACATCTCCCATTTCTTCAAACCTCAAAGTTCTTATGGTAGATCTCTGTCTTATCATCATAACAACAACTATTAGGGCATAAATTACTAATATAATTGGAGCAAGCATTATAGGCATGGAAATCCCAACTAATGAATAACCTATAGCAAGAAGTATTATTATTGTCGCCACAGTTGGGAATACTATATGTGTAATGACCTCAGAAATGCTAAATTTTCCTTTATGCTGAACAGATAATGATGAATTTACAAACACGTGAATCAATAATGTGCTTAAACTCCAAATTATTTCCAGAATAATCCATGAAAAGAAAATTCCTACCTCGAAACCATCTTTAAGCCAGAAAATTGCACCATCTATTATTACTATCATTGATACAAGTACTGTTAGAAACGTGATTGCTTTGCTGGGTGTTCCAAATTTTTTGTGTACACTCGAAAGATAAGTGGGTAAAAGTTTCTGTCTACTCATTGAGAAAATCATTCTCGAACCAGCGGTAAGCATGGCAACTAAGGGGGTGAAAATAACAGCATCATATAGTGCAATGACAAGACTTTCAGAGTAAGAAGCTAAAAATTTACCTGCGAGTATGGCACCTGGAAAACCAGATTGAGAAAAGGAACTCATTGAAGAAATCCCCCACGCGCTCACCATTGCGTAGGTCGCGAAAATATAAGTTAATCCCATTACTACAATTATTAGTAGAACTGCTCTACCAATTGATTTTCTGGGTGACTTTACCTCCTCTCCTAGAGGGACTATGCTGCCATATCCTGCGTATGCCCCGTAACTGCCAGTTATAAAGCCGAGAAATACGCCATGCCATCCATCTAAGGCTGTCGTTGGAAGAAAAGGCGTTAGTGTTCTGACTGGGGATTTTACCAATAACACAGAAGAAATTATGAACACAACGGCAAATTGTACAAGTCCAATGATGGTAAGTGAAAAAACTGAGAGCTTCAAACCTCTATAAACTACGATATAGGCTATAATCAAAGCCACGGCTATAAAAACTATACCTATGTAATCTGGAAGTGTCGACCCTGCTACTGCGTTTATCGAACTACTGAAGGTCCAAAAATAAATAAGTATTATAAATGCTGGCCCAACCAGTTCATATAATATAAAAAGGTATCCCGAGAAAACCCCAAGATGTTTTCCAAGACCTCTGTTTACGTATGCAGCGTATCCTCCAGCATGTGAAATCTTTTTTGATAATTGATATACACTATTCCCAGATAATAAGGACGCAACCATACCTATCACAAATGCAAGTGGTGTTGCTCCTAAAGCAAAAGCTGCAGCACCCGTCACTGATCCTATAAAAATAGCGATTGGTGCTTCCTGTCCCAAACCTTGAAAAAAAAGTCCAAAGGTTCCAACATTAGTTCTTTTGAGTTTGTTCTCTGAGGGGTTACTTGATATCACATATGTGTAACCAACGTGATATATTAAAATATTTGTTTACTTACCTTTTCACAGGTTCCCCAAAATATTGTGGAGTTTTGAATCGGTTAGTACAATCTTGATCCCTTTACATTTACCTCCACGATACTGAGTTGAGGAGATTGAGGATATTTTCATATTTCTGGAGCTTTATCATGATTCTTGTTGGTATTGTTGTGGACCTGCTGGTAGGTTCACTCTGAATATTTATCTCGTTTTCCATGAGATTACAATACTCCTAAATGAAATGGTATCAAAATCCAGGACCTTTTCGATACCATGTATAATACAGATTGAGATGAAGAGATGAATTGAAAAAAACCGGTAAAATCAATTTATGATCGCTTTCAATCTTTCAAACTCTTCCGATGTTATTTCACCATTTGCAAGCCTTCTCTTCAGATCCTCCATGGGATCCGACTTTTCAG
>JAJZYV010000325.1 GCA_021797955.1 Thermoplasmata archaeon | reverse complement strand
ATCTCCTCCGTGCTATATTCATGGAATACGATATGGTCAGGCTGCAGTGAGCTCTTTACGCTCTCATCATTCATGTTCTTGTACCAGTATACCTTCTGCGTCAGCAGGATGAGATTGGCCTTTGTGTGCCTCGTTATGTGGTAAAGGATGTCGTAATCCTGCAGAAAGTCAACCTCGTTCATTACCACAAGAGTATGCTGGAATGCATCTCACCGCTTCTGTTCTTCACCTCAGCCTCTTTTCATTTGCCTAAAAGAAAAGGAAAGTAGATTTTTGCAGATCCTTTTATGATTCTATAGCACTAATTGTAATGAAAAACAATAAAATCTAAATATAATTAACAAGTTCAGTTGCCTATTAAAAAAGCTAACAGTTTAGAAAGCCTAGGATGCGTACTGCAATTCCTGGCAAGCTTAAAGCCTCCTGGGTCGGATCAATATCCAGAAGAAGGTGCTACGGTACACCGCATTACTGTTAAAGCTTTTAAACAAACGAAGAGACCTGCCGATGTTAAAGAAACAGTAACGCAATTGCGTCGCAAAAAGTTGATAAAAGTAATTGCCACCGACGGGAGAAGTGAAATCTATGCTATCACAGAAGAAGGAATGGCCCTCTATAATAAGCTTTACAGACCTATGATGGAGCAGCTCGGTCTTTATGATACTACTTCAGGCAACTAATTCTAATGCAAAAGAGACTTCTTCACTCTGATGGACGAGACCCATTTGACCCCAAGCTCAGTATTTTGTTTAGTAAGGAATAGAACCATTACTCCATTTTTGGTTAATTTGTCTTCATCGTCCCATTCCTTGAGATTCTCTTCATAATCCTCCTGAACTAAAACAAAGAACTTGAGATTTAGGTGCAATTTTTTGCATTTTATAGAGATGTCTTTTTCTACATTTAAGATGTCTTCCTTGTTGAGATTGCTATCATGAGGAGATGTTATTATGAGTCCTAATTTTCTTCCTTTATGGAATATCAAATCGAAATTTCCAAAATTTTTAAGTATCGTTTTCGAGCGCGTCGAATACCCTTTGAGTATTCTATATTTCGGCATAATTTTAGTTACTGTGTTAAATACCTTCTTTTCTATATCATCTCCTTCCACGTTTCCTAATTCTACTTGCATTTTTACCCAAGTTGGATGGAAATCTGACATGAAATTTTCGATCTTGTTTGCTCCCTCCCATGAATATGGCAAAACGAAAATTGCAGCTAAAAATAGTGGTATTCCAATAAGAATTGTCAATATTGCAGCTGCATATATTTCATACATCTTAAACACACCCGGACTAACAATATACGCAACAAAAAGCCCAGATATAAGTATAATCCATATACTAGCATATAATGCCCAAAGTAAAATTAGTCGAAACTTCTTTCTCATTGAATAAATGGATTCAGCAGATTCCAGAATACTAAAAACCGGAGGTCTAGTCGGGTTTGGCATATAAGCGACCGATCTGATAAGGCTATTTAAGACCATTTGGAAAATTTATCCAAATTGAGCTTATTTTTTCTAACAAGATATACATTGCGTTTAATATCTATGAATTTGTTTCCATCCAGAAATATATCTTACTGTCGCTTGTTCCTATTATGGAAATATTGGAGCAAGAAATAAAAGAACAAGATCCGAAGAACGTGGGACAAAATCCTAGGAACAAAGAAGATGCATTGAGGGTGGCCGTTTATGTTGACGTAGCTAATGTCTGGAATGCAGCGTTAAACCGCAAAGTTCACCTGGACATGCGTGACATAATGGATGCAGCAAAGAGGTTTGGCCGGGTTGTTATTGCAAGAGCTTATATTTGCTATGCTGCATGTGGTAGGGTTAATCCTGAAATTTTAAACCTTTCGAGCAGCGGGTTCGAAATCATTACAAGATATGTACCAAATACAAGTTATAGCCTGAAAAAAGATGTCGATACCAATCTTGTATCAGATCTAATTGAAGATTTGTTCACCATCGCTCCTGACATAATAGTGGTAGTCAGTGATGACTCCGATTTTGTCCCAGCAATCCTCAAAGCAAAGAAAAGGGGTGTAGAATGTATATCGCTTGTAAACAGTTTCGAGAAAGCACATAATTTGGTTGGCGCTTCGAGTTCGTCATACGAGCTAAGTTTTGATAAAAGCGTAAAAGAGACTGATAGCACCCACAAAGTTGCTCTTGACACAAAATGAGAGGATCGAATGAATAAAGTTCAGAAAATGAGACTTGGAGGTTCCTTGCTGGTAATACTAGCTATTTTATCATTCATATCTTTTATCAGAGAAATCTTTCCATTTTGGATATTACCGCAACAACTAAAACAACCTATTTTTCAGATTCTGCCAGTGGCATCCACTTTTTTCATTGGGTTATCGCGAATAGTAGAGTCTATTTCTGGACCTAAAAAACTTGATGACACTCTATCCATGTTGGTGGCCCAAAGTCGGGAAGATAGGGCCAAAGAAAAAGTCATCAGAAAATTGCTAGAGAATGGAGTTATAAAGGAGAAAGACATAATTGAAAGAACCCAAACAGAATCGCTTGTCACGGTTTTTCATTATGGCAAAGGCATACCTGAGGAAATTAGCAAGTATTTTGAAAAAGGCAAACACCCGGTAAGGGAAGTGTTAGAAGAATTAACATTTCACAGTGTTGGATTTAGAAATTCTTATTTTTATCATGCCATTAGAGAAGATGCATTACCGAAAAAATTACGAAATATCAATATCTTAGAAAACTACATAAGAATAAAAGTAGAAGAGAACTGGAACAAAGTGAAGTCGAAAATAATGCAAGAAAATCGAGATTTGTATGATAGATATTTTGGGCGGGACAAGAACAATTTAAGACTCAGCTTACTAGTTGCAAAGGTGCTTCCCTACAACTTAAAAATAGATTTCATTACCGCTTCTTCCTTCAATAAAGAGTTTCTATCTCATTTTCTCACTTACAAAGAATCTTTAAAGTTGGATACTGACAAGCGCAAACTACTAGAGTTCATTTACAACCAATCGGTGGAGATATTTTTAGAAGGTGTGCAACCAGCATCAAGAGAAAAAATTCTGAAAAATGAATCATACGTTAAAGAATTACTCAATATATCTAAAATTACTGATTACAAGTATGTTAGCCGTGAAGAATGGACCAAAAATCCTCGAAAAATATATAGATCCGGGCTCTCTTG
>JAJZYV010000324.1 GCA_021797955.1 Thermoplasmata archaeon | reverse complement strand
GTATGCACGGGAACGAGATAGCAGCAGTGATAATTGAACCGATTATGGGAAATTTGGGAGTGATACAGCCAAAGAAGGGATTCTTGGAATTTTTGAGGGAAATAACCACCAGATACGGTTCTCTCTTGATCTTTGACGAAGTGATCACAGGATTCAGATTTCATTTTGGGGCATATCAGGACATGATAAATATTAAACCAGACATAACCACCATGGGTAAGATTATAGGAGGGGGCTTGCCAGTTGGCCTGTTCGGAGGAACAAGCGAAATAATGAAAAAGATCAGCCCATCCGGAAATGTGTACCAGTCTGGAACTTTCAACGCAAATCCCTATACCATGGCTGCAGGACTCGCAACCTTAAGATTTCTAAAGGAAAAAGATTATGAATATACCTTCAGACTGACAAACTGGATAGAGGACAAACTTACGCCCTATAAGGAATTTGGACTTCATGTAAACAAGGCATATAATATGTTTACAGTGTTCTTCAATACTGGGGAGGTTAGAGACTATAAATCCGCATTGAGATCAGACAAAGAGGCATTTATGAGGTTCTTCAGAAGTTGTTTAAATCATGGAATATATCTGTCTCCAGGGCAATTTGAGGCGAGCTTTGTAGGGATGGCCCACACCCCGGAAGAGGTTGAAAACGCTGTTTTCAAAATGGAGTATGTGTTGGAGTTTGATATGAATGAGGATAGGAACAAGGCGAAGTAAACTAGCATTAAAGCAAAGTGAGCTGTTCTCAGAAAGGGTTGGGGGTAGAAACACTCTTATTGGAATCAGTAGTGCAGGCGACATTGATAAAAGTAGTTCTCTGGAGGAGATAGGAGGAAGTGGACTTTTTGTTGATGTCCTGAATAAGGAAGTTCTTAAGGGAAACGTTGATTGTGCAGTACACAGTGCAAAGGACCTGCCAACCCGGATAGATGGGGACCTTGAAATCGCCTGTGTGTTTGAGTGGGAGAACTATCATGATGTAATGTTATGCAGGAACAATACCCCATTCAATGGGAAAGGCATTGTTGGAACATCTTCTCCCAGAAGAAGAGAACAAATTATGAGAGCTTATCCTGATGCAACTATAAAGAATATCAGGGGTAATGTCGACACAAGAATTAGAAAAATGAATGAGGGTGAATATGACTGCTTGATTATGTCAGAGGCCGGCCTGATTCGATTATATCCAGATATAAGAATGCAGATTCTGCCAGCCGAACAGTTTGTTCCATCTGCAAATCAGGGAATTATTGCTGTTGTAACAAGAAGAGACAGCAAATATTTGAAGGAATTAAAGTCATTAAGTGATCCGGTGGCTTCTAGAAGAATGGAGATGGAACGGGCGGCATCAATGGAATTGAATGTTGGATGCTCAGAGCCTACAGGAATATTTTTCGACCCACAGAGCAATATTTTGTATCTGGATATTAGTAACGGGAGAAAACACGTTTCTGTTAAGGCATCGGCCAGGAATATAGCGGATGTGAAAATCATAGCGCTGGGAGCAAAGCAAAAGATGCAAAGATGATAATATATTCGTTCAGACCGGATGAAAAATTTCAAAATCTTGAACTGACCAACTACAAACTGATCAATATACCTCTCACCAAAACTGTTCCAATCACTCCAAGAAATTTTCCAGATCTGGACCAATTTGACGGAATTGCTTTTTTAAGTTCTTCAGCCGCAAAATACTTCCTGGCTATTTTTGACGGGAGTGAATCAGAAAGAATGAAGATCTTCTCAATTGGAAACAAAACATCTGAAATTTTAAGAAGTAGATTTCAGAAAATTATAGAACCAAGAATTCATGATTCAGATGGACTCTGTGCAGTAATAGCTAATGCGGGATGCAGGAATATTCTCGTGCCGAGAGGTGAAATCCATGATAGTAGATTTGAAGAGACCCTTGGAAAATATTCCATAAAAGCAATTGAAATGACTGTCTATTCCTATGAAAAGGGTGAAGGGCAAAAATTTTTAGGAACAAGAGAGATGAAAAAGGATGGATCAATATTTGTGTTTACATCGTCATTGGAGGTGAATATTTTTAAGAATTTAACAGGAAACGCCTATAGTAAGGCTAAAGTTTTCGCAATCGGCCCAACAACGAAAAAAACCCTCGAGACTAATGGTTTTAGAAATATTTTAGGAGTTGGAAATGGGGACTTTGAAAACTTAATTAGAAAAATAGATGAACATAGCGGGGAATGGATTTGAACCATCGATCTACGGGTTATGAGCCCGTCGGGATTTCCTAACTACCCCACCCCGCTTTTCTGGGATATGGAATCGTGCAATATATATGTTCCGTGGAATCCAAAGGATCACCATATCCCTTAGGTTATTGATCCAATTTTTTATCTCATAAAAATTGTAACCGTTGAGAGAGTTATGCAGTTACAGAATGTTAAGTTCAGGCAAGGAATTTTTAGGCACGAAACATCATGTCATAAACATGAATTTCAATTTTACAAATATTAAAATATGACGTTACCGATTATGCTAGCATATGGATAGAAAACTAGTTTATGGAAGTGCGGCCGTCATAATTGTGATTGTCCTGATAGTTTCAATTGTGTTTGTGGTGCCCATGTTTGAGAAGCCCAAGAAGGAACTGGTTCTAGCCACCTATGAGAAAGCTTCCAGCACTGACCTTTTAAATAATAGCCAGAATCACGTCTATTTTATTTCTTGGATTGGTTGCCCGGTAGGTGCCGACAATTCATGGGTTCTGTATAGTTTGCTTAACCAGACAACAAATGGAAATGCAAGTAAAGATGTCATTCTCCATGAATCCATTGCGCATACACCAGGACTTCTATTTTTGAAAGGTAGCTCATATGATAATCTGATGGAGAATATTTCATTCAAATGCGCAGGAGTCCCATTTTTATTCACTTCAATCTATATGTACAATCAAACTTTGAAAGGTACCGTCTACAATCAAAGCATAGGTAGCAACAGTAGCGACAAAATAAATGCAGGACTTGCTGTTCTAAAATCAAACCTTCCAGCAAGTGTCTATAATTTGGCAAAGGAGTATCAGACTGTAATTCCGGAGAAAAACCAAACCAAATCAATAGCAGAACTTTCGGGGCATCTGGTGACCATGGTCATATTGACCGGACCAGACGGCACTTATGTGCATTTTTGGTTCATGTACCCTTCCTTTGGGTCT
>JAJZYV010000323.1 GCA_021797955.1 Thermoplasmata archaeon | reverse complement strand
GCAGTTTCCATTTCTAAGGCTGATGACCAGGTCAGGAAATCCCATGATGTGGAGGGGCATAGGTACCGTCTTTTATGCCATTTCGTTCCTTATACTCACATCATCCCCGGTGTTTCTGATCCTTGTTGCGTTTATGGCAGTTGCAACCGTTGGAGAGGATATGCTCTCACCCACCACCCAGAGCATTATAACAACACTGGCTCCCGAAAATATGAGGGGTTCATATATTGGAGTGTATAACCTCTATACAAGTTTCGGCGGCTTCGCAGGTGCAATAATAGGGCTCTACCTTCTATTTGTTTTCCAGAAAGTTGCAAGCACCTACTGGCTATATATCGCTATGGGCACCACCGTAGTGGCAGTTTCATACGTATTGCTGGGAAGAATGTTCACCAGACGCATCTCAAGGGTTGTCACGTCGCCGGTCACGCCAGCCAAGTAGGCAATATGTGCATTGCAGGTTTTTCATAACAGAACAGATGTGGGCTTTCTCCCGGACCGTGACAGAAAGCGAATTTGTAACCGCATTACTTAACCAATATGTGAACTTTTTTATATTATAGACCACTTGATGTAAGAAATGACCACAATAGAAGGTTCAATAGACAATGCCTGGAAACGCAGTAAAATCACCAATATTCATCACCTGATCTTCCTGCCAGATTCCCTTCTGATTTTTGATGTTCTTAACAAGCGGGAGATCAGAAAGGAGGTATTTCAATATCTCAGATCTGACCCTCTTACTCTTGCTCCAATTTCAGCTGTTCAGGACGCTGCATTTTACAGGGACAGCAAGCAGATTCATGAGCAAATTATCAATATGGCGATCGACGCAGGAAATCAGATAGAGAAGAATATCGATGCGGAAATTGCAAAGATACCTCCGGAATATCAACGAATTGATTACGCAGAAATAAAGTATATTTCTCTGAAACAGGGGAAACTACTGGGATTACCATTACTTGAGGTCTCTTCTTCTCAAGGTAATCTAGAATACAAGCTGATGCACAACAATTATGAGAAACTGGCACACCTTGATGAGGAAACCTTCAGAAAATACTCTGACCTGCTAACAAAAGTGCTTGGAGAACGGGCAAAAGTGAAAGTGGTCGGATTGTAAACTGCTCCATGCATGCTTTAAATCAGTAAATCAATGTAAATCAGCAAGGAGTGCAGGTACCTCCGAGCCAGAGAAATTCGGTCTTGTGGAGCCTCAGATGGCAGCCGTAGAAGCAGGAAGCCCATTTCAAAAGATAGAGAGAACACAAATGTGCAACGCAGAAGTACCAGCACGTCAGAAAATGTAATTGATAAAAATTATGTATGGAATTAATGGGAAATCATAGGAGGTCAGATTCCTGCTCCATGATTGTTTTCAATTGAGATTTCATATGTCCGGAACCAAGATCTGCCTCAAAGACTAGGTAATTCTGCTTCATTCCAACTGCAAAGGTTATGTTGGGCCCGTTAGTACTTGATATGTTAAACTCAAAGAATTTCAAACCGTTGTATGTTTGATTCTCTATGTAAAGACCATCAGGGTTGCCCTTCAGAGACTGGTTCAGCAAAGTTGTGATATTCATATACGCGTGCGATACCACAGACGATGAGGTTGCCTGAAGATATCCCAGTGCAAAGGTTACGTTTGGACTTGATGAAGAGAAGGTTTCCAAAGCGAATCCAGAGACGGCCGTTCCATTGTTCGTAATATTGAAAACAGGACTGTAGGTACTCCTCTCTGAATTAAATATGCTGGTGTTCCTGGCATTATTCAGCGCAAGGTCAGGATTTATAATGTATACACTTATGTTGAAATCTGAACTGAATGAAGATCCAAGGGCAGATGTTATGTTGGATGTGCCTACCAGCCTTTCCGCCTGAACGAAGTTTATCTTGTATGCATTGAGAATTGAGATTTCTGTTGAAACCATTCCTGTGAATGCAGCCATGGTTCTGTTTCTAAGTCCGTGGTAGAATCCCAGTATAAGGTAATTTGAATAGACTGCGTAAATGGCCGCTGAATAATTGCCATTGGTTTTGTTAAATCCGTATACGAAGAAGGCACCCGAAATTTCACCATATGTAACATTTTTCAGGTGATCCTTGGTTATGTTGCTAAAGATTGTTGAATTGGTCAGATTTGCATAATTTATGGACGAAAAAGCTGCGTACCCGAAAACCAGATCACTGTCATTTGCAGTTGCAAAAAGGGCAGCTTGTGCATAGCTTACATGAACGTAAGGGGCATTCACTGGAAATCCAGAGGACGAAGATGAGGATCCGGAAATACCATTTACCACATTTCCAAGGGCAGAGAGATTTGTGACTCCAGCAGTTAAGTTCATAACCTCATACCAACCACCGGTCATTGAAGTGTTCACTTCTGATGTTGCAAGAACGCGCATGCCGGGTGAAGTATCAGGTAAAGGAGAGGAAGTTTTTATTGACAGTAACTTAGGGTCTTTCACTGCAATGAATCCCACCGCGCCAATTACGACTACGATTACCACAAATAAAGCTACTATTGATGATTTCACATAGTGGATTATCTTCAGTTATATATAAATCTTATTGCTGTTGCATTTTTAAACCCTGGGAATAAATCAAAGTCAGATATTCAGGTAAAATAGAATCATCATCGCTTCTGATTTAAACTAAGGGGCGCCATATAGAATATTTAATCAGTCTTGGGAAATCAAAATTCTTAACAATTCTTTCTATCTGAACAAACTCTCATAACCTCATTTCCCTGTATTTCATTAGTAAAGAAAAATGATCAACAGGAACGCGGTGCTAATAGAATAACAGCTTCTACTGTAGAGTGTGTGAACGCCGGTCTGGAATTGACTCATTATATCCAGCTTTCATTGTTTTTCCCTTGGAACTTTGAGATCATTGATCCCTCCATACCCGGTTCCAGGATATGCCTCATAATATCCAATCCCCTATCCCTCTGTTTACCTCAAGGAAGGGCTGAATATCTCCTCAGAAGAGATTTCACGATCTCCAGTCGCAAGGAAGCCCACTTCTTCAGATGTGGGAGGAATTGCGACACCATTTTGTATTGGTTGATATATCAGCATTGTGCTTAAAACCCTCCAGATAAAGCTGCTTCCGGATGATAAACAGCGGGAAGCGTTGATCGACACTTTCGTTAAATTCAATGGTGCCTGCAATTTTGTTTCCAAAGTAGCGTTTGAAAGGAAG
>JAJZYV010000322.1 GCA_021797955.1 Thermoplasmata archaeon | reverse complement strand
TGCCCGGAAAAATTTTCTCCCATCCAGGAAAAAAGAGCAAAAGGCCCAAGCGTACCTGAAGGAGTAGCTCCAGCAGAATATGCATAATAACTGCCTGCGTTGGATTTGAATTTTGAAAACTCATAAGGAGTTATCATCCAAAGCCCATAGATTAACCAAGCTACGATAATTGCCAGGGGAGTCGCAATCAATGAGAATTCTACAGTGCCTAGCAATAAAATTGCCACGTCTGCTGCTGGACCGACATATGAAAGAGATTGAAATATGCCTCTCAAAGTGCCTACCGCCCCTTTTTGCAACATTACTTCATCATTTATGGGATTACCTTCCATAAAATATCGTACGATATTTTAATTAATATGATTTCTATATAGGCTCTAGACATTAATCCGTACGAAATAATTTCGTGCAAAATTTATTTTGGAGTAATTTTATCTCGGATTATAGCAGTCAGTACGTAAAGATTCTGAAACCCTTCAAATTTCCATCTAAAGAATATCATTTATAAAACAGGTTATCTATTATTTCATTGTATCTTTTTCCATAGTTTTCCGGAGCAAATAGATGAAAATCTGATATCTTTTGAAATTCTTCTGCAACTTTGGAAATAAAGATGTCGCTCATTCTGGGACCAGATAGTTGAAGGCCTATAGGCATCTGTTCGTGGAATCCACTCGGTATTGTTATGCTTGGTGTTCCACTGAAATTGAATGGATTGGTAAATTTCATGAAACGTAGAAAGTAACCAGGATCTCTATTTAAAATGCTTGAATATTTTGGAGCAATATCTGGGGCGGTGGGAGATATAAGTACTGCGTAGTTCCTGAAAAGCTCATTTATTTTCCTTTTCCATTCTTTTCTTAAATTCTTGGCACCGATATATTCGTATGCCCTTATTTCGGATGATTTCTGAAGTTGCAGTGTCGATGCCTGAGAATATGAGTTGCGTTGAGTACTAAAAGAGCCCATATGAATATAGAAATTTTCTGCGCTGTCCACAACATCATCCTTTATTGCCACCTCTTCAATCTCAGGAATGGACACCTCAGAAATTGTAATGATATCCTCTTTTTCCATCTTATTCAGGAAAGACATGCTTAGATTATAGACATAATTGGCTGCTTGCCCAAAAAGTTCATTTATTATTCCTACTCGGATAGGGAAATCTATTTTTTCAGAAGGTGAAGGAAATTTTGCTCCCATCCACATAAGAATTAGCGGAATATCTGAAGCATACCTAGCAAGTGGCCCAACTGTATCGAGAGAGGGTGCTTCAGGAAATATACCTTTGAGAGAGAGCAAGCCATTGGTAGGTTTAATTCCGGTAACTCCACAAAATGAAGCAGGTATCCTGATTGAGCCTGCTGTATCTGTGCCTATTGAGAAGGGTGAAAAACATGCTGCAACAGCTGCAGCTGAACCCCCACTTGACCCTCCAGTAATCCTGTTCACGTTCCATGGATTTCTGCACTGAGGAGTTACAATTCCCATCGCAAATTCATGAGTGTTAGTTTTTCCCTGTAAAATCCCGCCGGACCTTTTGACATTCTTCAAAATAGTAGCGTCTTTATTTGGTATATTGTTGCTATAAATCTTACTTCCATACGACGTTCTAATTCCAGCCGTATCTATTATGTCTTTGACCGAGAATGGTATTTTGCCTTTTACCCCATTCTCAAGCGTAGCTGAATTCAAGACTTCGGAGAATGCATGAACTTGACCATCCAACAAGAGTATGCTTTGCCTAAGTTCACTTAATAATTTCATCGAGCTATTTCTGTGGCTCTTAGAATAATATAATAAGTCTGAAATCCGAAAATCCCTAACTTTTATCATACAGTACTTATGTAATGTCAGGTATATATTATTTACAACTATCAATACTGAGATCTAACGCTTCTGAAAATGTTACATGGAGGTGAGATGCTTGCTTATCCTCTCTACATTTTTTCAGTTTACATCAAGTATTTCCACTTTCTGAATTTCACTTGTTCTTCGAACCTTCCTTATTGACCTATTCATCAAATTTTGATAGCTCCTCGTATTTATTTCCCCCACATTATCAGAGATTCTGGAACAACTACCTATCTGAAAATGGCATTGGTTAAGCATATTCTCATTGAGAATGCAGGCTTTACAAAATCTAGCAACAAAAACGGCAAACTATACGTGATTTTAAATCCGTTTACTATGATACGAATATTAAGAGTGGATTCTCATGTAATTTCGTATACTTTTTAAAGTCTAAAAGAAAAATTTTTCTCTAATATGTTAAGTTGCGGAAATCACACTAAGTATATTATATCGAATATGTATATATTTGTTTTATGAATCAAGAGGCTAAGAAAGATTGTAAAATAAAAATCGGAAAAAGAATGGTTAATATCTTTAAGAGAAATTTTAAACTCCTTATTGTATGGACCGTGGATGAAGTAAGAAATGCGTTTCCAGTGACCATTGAATCAAAGAAGAATATTTTGGAGGCATGGCAATGAAAAGTGAATATGAATTCAGTTTCGCTGATGCGCCAAGGATTATAACGGAATTGCCTGGACCTAAATCAAAAGAGCTACTTAAAAAACAAGACCAATATGAAACCGCTACTCGTACCTATACTAAGCAATTTCAGCTCGCCGTTAAAAAGGCTCAAGGATCAACAATTGAAGATATGGATGGCAATATATTCATCGACTGGTTTTCAGGAATATGCGTCCTGAATCTTGGACACGGACATCCGGTTGTCAAGAAAGCAATGGTTGAACAAATTGAAAATCTTGTACACATTAATGAAGTTCCCTCGGAGGCAAGAATAAATTTCCTGGAGATGTTAAATTCCACTTTGCCGGGAAATATGAAAAACAGATCCAAGGTTATGTTTACTGTAACTGGAGCCGACGCGTGCGAGGCTGCCATCAGCATGGCAAGACATGTGACTGGCAAGAAAACAATAGTTGCCTTTGGGGGTGCATATCATGGTGTTGCAGGAGACATAGTCGGGGCTACTGCAAATCACCATTATAGAGATTATGCAGGGCTCTCGGCTCAAAACATGTATCATCTGCCATATCCATACACCTATCGTTTTCCCATAAATGTTCCAGAAGAGGACATTAGCAAAACCGTTGTCGATCAACTTGAATATATTATTAAAGACCCCTATGCAGGTCCGGGAGCCATAGGTGGAGTCCTTGTTGAACCGATTCAGGGAGAGGGTGGCTACATTGTGCCACCA
>JAJZYV010000321.1 GCA_021797955.1 Thermoplasmata archaeon | reverse complement strand
GTTGCATCCTCTGAGAAAGACATGGAATACTTTGAGGATAAGAAGAACAGTCTTGGTGTCTTTGCAATAATATCTGATCTGGATCGGAATCCTTCCGAAATATATGAACAGTATAAGTCAAGGGAGGAGGTGGAGCAGGCATTCGACACAATGAAGGGTGATCTTGAATCGGACAAGACACATCTCCGGGATAGTGAAAAGGTGAAGGGATTCTTCTTCATCGTCTTTCTTGCACTGAGGATAAGATTCAGGATCCTGAAGGTGCTGAAGGATCACAACCTACTGGGAAAGATGTCCGTGAATGAGATAATATTTGAACTGTCAAAGATGGAGAGGATCGTTGAGAAGAGCGGTGCGGAATATTTTGCAGCAGTTCCAAAAAAGGTTGAAAAGATTGTCGATCTGTTCAGTGACATGATACCTATGGGTTAAATTAGGGGGAGTTCAGGTAATTTAGTAATAGGAGACGAAATGAGAACGTTTTTTTTGTCCAGCTTAGCTATGGGATTCGTTGAAATAACTTAAGGGCCACCACAACTATTTCTACATAACCTATCAATTAACCAGACTCACGTTCCTAGCATCATAACCGACATCAAGGCCTATGTACTGTGGATGTTTGGGTTTAGGAGATTTTCGATCCTTCGATCACGCAGTACATCGGGTAGGAAACTTAATAATTCTATTATAACCTATTTTTTTATAAAGGCATACAATACGCCTTCACTGAGTTTGGATAATAAGGAATGTATTCTAAATCGTCGCAAAACGGCCCTAAAGTTAAAAACACATTGAGTATAATTACTGCGACATATAATGAAGTCGAGAATATTGAACATTGGTTTGCCTTAGTAATAAACCAACTAAGCAAAATAGAGTCTCTGCTGATAGAGTCCATTATCGTTGTCGATGATGGAAGCACCGATGGGACAAAGGAAAAAATAAAGAGTTTAAAAAAAATAAATAGCAAAATAGAGATAAAATTAATCGAAAGATATAGGAAGAGTGGTACCCTAGATGCTCAGATTACAGGTGCAAAGCACTCGAGTTCTAAATATCTTTTATTACTAGATGCGGACCTTCAACACGACCCAAAATATATACCAATCTTTGTTAAATATATAATGAGCAACTATGACTTAGTGATTGGATCGAGGTATTTGGAGAAGCAGAAACAGGAGTGGGGACTTTTTAGATTCCTAGTTAGCCAAACAGCAGTTGCTCTTTCAAAGTGGTTAATTAAACAAGCTAGGCCATATACTGACCCAGTTTCTGGTTATTTTGCAATAAGACGAGATCTATTAGCGGATCTCCCCCCATTTCAAGGAGGATATAAGCCAATGCTATATTCCTTAGCTTCACACAACGACATAACTGTTAAGGAAATTCCAATTAAAATGAACAAAAGAATAGCGGGAGAATCCAAAATTGTTAACATGAATTTTATCTTTTTAGCAAAATTCTTAAGAGAGATAATTTTAATATACTTAAAAAGCAGAAGAATTAGGAGATACAAATAAGGAGTCAAACTATATGCTTGTTGATGATTATACTAAAATCCATTACCTGAGATTTCAATTCTTACTTCAGGAAATTAACAAAATATATCATTCGGGAAACAAAATAGCGGACATTGGAATAAGTTCATTTACTGAATTATTAACCTCTAATTTTGGAGTGGATAATGTAAGTGCTATTGTTCCTGATGAAGATTTCTTATCAAATACTGGCCAACCTATCAAAAACATAAATGTAAAGTTTTATGACATTTCCAAATCTGCCTTTTTAAGGGAAGAGGAAAAATTTGATATCATAATTTTTTCCGAAACAATGGAGCACATTCCATATGATGATGTCTTATTATTAAAAAATCTTAAAAATTTTATTAGCAAGAGAGGTTATTTACTATTGACAGTTCCGAATATAGCATCATTTTGGAATAGGATCAGATTGCTTTTTGGAAAAAATATCTTGGGAACCAAAGAAGAAATTATAAAAGGAGTTTATGGAGGCTATGGGCACATTCGAGAATATACTAAGTCAGAAGTTAAGATGTATATACAAAAGAGTGGTTTAAAAATAATTTTTCTAACAGGATTCACTGGTTATGGTGGAAGTTCGATAAAAGGTAGGATATTCAGAACTGCTCACAAGATGCTCCCATCAACCTATCAATCTCAGATAGTTTGCTTGGCACAAATGGAAGAATAATTTTGATTCTAGAAGTAACGGCAGTCCCTTTTACCAAAAATCACTATGGTGGTGGAGAAGTCTATCCTTGGAGACTGGTAAAAGTCTTATCTGCAGATTCACGGGTTTTATTTGTTTTTTCGAAACTAAAAGATGAGACCGTTGAGTTAGATAATATTAAATTAATAGAATCCCATTTTCTTCAGGCACCACCGTTCATAAATATTAGCAACCCAATACCCACTATAACAGGACTTGTAGAAATCAAGCACATGTTAGAAACCAGTGATCTTGAGTTTGTACATATACACAATTTAAGAACAATATTTTCAACACTATGGATTTTGTTGGCACATCTAAATAAAAAATCACATAAATATAAGATAATATTGACAGATCATACTGCAAAGACTTTTCCATTTCCAAAAATGACAGCTAATTTAGTAGACTATTATTTTCCAGTATCCAGCTTTAGCGGACGTATGCTAAATGGTCTGGCAAAAAAACCGACATTTATATTACCGCCAATTGTACCTGACGAGCTATTTTCTCTCAGGCCAGCAGTGAAAGATATTGATATTTTAATGGTAGGTAGGATTGTACCCTGGAAAAGACAGGATCTTGGAGTAGAAATTATTAATTCTATCGTTAAATCAGGCTTGGCTGATCTTAAATCTGTAATTGTCGGTTCAGTAGGAGACCGGGGGTATTACAATGATTTGGTAAGCTCAGTAATGCGATATTCTCTCCAGAAAAACGTTAAGTTTATCCCAGGCATAAATTCATCCGGTCTTTATAATTTAATGTCCAGATCAAAGGTAAATATGCAATTTTCCCTACAAACAGACATGTACGGTAGAAAGTACAGAGAACCTGTCGAAATTAGTTCAAGTTCTATATTGGAGTGCGCTGCACTTGGTGTTCCTACGGTGGCTTCAAACTATGAACCTTTCTTAGAACTAATTGATAATGAACAAGATGGGTTGATAGTTGACCCTGCTTCTGTGTTTCCATCTTCTGCAATTATAAGAAATTTATTGGAAGAG
>JAJZYV010000320.1 GCA_021797955.1 Thermoplasmata archaeon | reverse complement strand
TTTCTTCGACATTATGATATTGACATTGAGGAATTCTGGCGCCAAGTCACTTTCCTGGTTTCCAATCACGACTTCGGCAAACTGAACACAGTATTCCAAGCGAAGATAAGAAGTGTTTACAATAACCATGGAAAAAAGATATATGGCCATCAAACTAAGGATGTGCCCCATAATTTCATCTCCGCACTTTATTTCTCAAATAGTAGGTTCTGGAAACTTCTTGGTGATGATAACGTAAATTTGTGTGCAATGGCGGCCATTCACCATCACGGACCATTGTCAATCCCTGACAAACGCTTATTTGACAGGCAGAATGAGATCATTCTTCAGGGTATCAATGAATACGCAGATTTTCCTAATGATCTCGAGAATCTCAGGCCCTGCCAGAATAAGCTGGACGCGCTTAAATTGCCCATAACAACCCCATTCCTGAGAGGGATATACTTTAACATTCTTCTAACAGAGGTTAATGATTACGATATGATGATAAAGAGAAGATGGATCTTCCCGCTCCTAGAGCAATATCTACATCTTTCAGACTGGGCCGCGTCTGGAGCCAGCATCAGATTCAATTCAATTATCAATTCATGGCCTAGAATAGAAAATGTACTGAAAAAAAGAAAGTCCTCTGCGACCAGACTTAGAATTAGTGTGCAGGAAGCGGTTTCCAAGCTTGGCAGTAAGGCGGTATTGCTGGCGCCTACTGGAAGCGGAAAAACAGAGGCCGCAATCAAATGGGCTTATGCTCAGAATAAACAGAGAGTTCTTTTTTCACTTCCAACAAGAACCCTAGTTGATGACATCTATTACAGGTTTCAAGGTGATGAAGATAAGGAGGGCTATTTTCCCAACGAAACCGGAATACTCCACGGGGCATCGAATTACACAATAAGGACAAATGACACGGATGATCCGGATGCCCACGAATTTGATCGATATTTTCATCGTCCTGTGATGGTCACAACAATTGATCAGATACTTTTTAGCCTATTCAACATTGGAAGATGGGATGCTGTAAACTTCTCACTTGCACACGGAAGTTTGGTAATTGACGAAGTCCATTCATATGACAAGATCACTCTCAGCCTTATACTGGAACTCATTAATCAGACAAAAATCTTCAATATGCCAATGCTTATGATGACTGCGACACTTCCCTCTTGGATTGAAACTGCAATATCAACAATTTCTGGCGAGGCATTTAACATTGTAAAAGTACAGGGAATGGAAAGTGGATTGCCGTGGAAAATTAATAGGATGGGTAAGCTTGACCTTAATACTGTCGCCAAATTGGGAAAAGATAACAATGTCTTGGTTGTTGTAAATAACGTTAAGGAATGCGTTGATATTTACAACATCCTGAAGGAAATGGTTACCAATGTCAGATGTCTGCACTCAAGATTCCTTCAGTCTGATAGAAAAGAAACAATTAAATGGGCAAAGTCCCTAGTTCCGAAAGGAAAGATTCTTGTATCCACTCAGGTGATTGAAGCAGGAATCGACATTGATTATGATATCCTTGTCACCGAGATGAGCCCAGTCGACTCAATAATCCAGAGAGCTGGAAGAGTTAACCGGATCAGAAACCCTAACAGGACAGCGGACATTTTTGTATTCGAATCTGTTGGAAATGATCTGAATATAAACGATTTAATTTATGGGAAAACCCACCTTGATAGGACCAATGAAATACTTGACGAACTGAGCCCAGGGGATTCAATTATTCAGAAAGCCCTTGATTATGTGTATCCAGAAAATGAGGAGATGGATGAGCTCAATTGTACATATGACAGAATACACCAGATAGTTATAGAATGCGAGAGGTTTGCAGGAAACGGCGAAGGAAAGGAACATGGTGATGGTCTCCATTCCCTGCCAATAAGGGAAGCAGACATTCCAATAAAAACTAGGGAATCAAGGTACGTTTCTATCGATGTCGTACCAGCGGAGTTTTCGTCCAAAGCCTTAGATGGGGGTTGGAGAGAACACACCATCAGAGTTCCGATAAAATCATTTGCAAGATATATAGATTTTAATGGTAAATTTCCTGTTGTTAACCTGCAGTACAGAAGGGATACTGGGCTACAACAACCTGAGGGTGCGGGATACAGGGATGCATTTTTCATTTGATGATCTGACTGGTACATTAATCAACTACTTTGGACACTGCAAAAGACAATCATGGCTATTTGCTAGGGGGTTAAGGATGGAACGCGAATCTGATCTGGTAAGAAGAGGAAAGTGGATAGACGAAAATACTTTTTTAAGAAATACTCATGTGGATTTTATCGACCAAAATATAAAAACAGATTTTGTTGTAAAGAAAAAAGGGTATGTGGAAGTCCATGAGGTAAAGTCCAGCAAGAGGCCGAAACCTGAACACAGGCTTCAACTTGGCTTCTACCTTTTGAAGTTGGAACAGAACGAAATTAACGCTATTGGAATTTTGAATTATCCGGAAATAAGGGAGACATTTAAAGTTCCTTTGAATGAGATACGGGATGAATTAATGACAACCATTGAGAACATTATCTCCGTTTTAAACGGAAAATGTCCTCAAAGACTGGAGCGATCAAAGTGTAAGGGTTGCGGATATTACGAATTGTGTTATTCCAATCAAGAGGCGGTTTGATTGAGTGAACCATTGTATCTGACGAAGGATGGAAAATTGGAAAGAAAGGAGAATACAGTATACTTTGAAAACGAGTTCCAGAAAGTTCCAATACCAGTTGAACAGGTAAGTGAGATTTATTGCATGGGACATGTCACTATTACAAGTGGAGCGATACATTTTTTGGCTCAAAAGGAGATCTCAATACACTTTTTCAATCATTATGGATATTATGAGGCATCTCTTTGGCCCAAAAAGAAAGATGTGGCTGGGCAAATTATAATATCACAGGCAAGAGCTTATCTTGATCCAGAAGTCAGATTTAGATTTGCCTCATCGTTTGTAATTGGCGCATCAATGAACATTATTAATGTCTTGAAAAATCAGGAGAGAAATGGCACAAGTCTAACAAGGGTGATAGATGAAATCAAAAGTTATCTGGACAGCATTCCTTCAATCTCTCCCGCGATCCCTTCTCTAATGGGAATAGAGGGAAATATTCGGAGGCTGTATTACTCTGCATTAGATGAGATTTTGCCGGAGTGGCTTATGCTGAGTGGAAGAACATACAATCCTCCCAGCAATGCTGGAAATTCGCTTATGAGCTTCTGCAACAGCCTTTCGTATACGGCATGTCTAACAGAGATATATCACACTCAAC
>JAJZYV010000319.1 GCA_021797955.1 Thermoplasmata archaeon | reverse complement strand
CAACCCAATTTCCTGGATCATGTAATCCGTTCTCTTCGCCCTTATGATCTCACCCATTACCCGCTTTAGACCTGAGAAATATATCTCCACCATCCATCTCCTTCCATATTCATGGATATTTTTCCACTGCTCTTCTCCCAGCTTTTTAATCTCCCTTGCTGTTCTTCCTCTCAAAGGTTGTAAACGGCAATTCAATTTTACCCATTTTCGGCAATTGAAAAGTATCCAAAAAAGGTCATTGAATATTTACCACCCCCCGCATGTTCATGCCGGAGATGGTAAATGCGTTGACAGCGGAGGATTGGCATATGTTTAAGGAATTGAAGGAACAGGGAATGAGCATCAGCGAGATATCCAGGAGTACAGGGGTGAGCGGGAAGACTGTGAGAAAACATCTTGCAATGGATAAACCGAACAAGTACAGCAGAAAGGGGAAACAGTCTGTCATTGCCCCTTACACCGATTATGTAAGGGGGAGGATTGACACACATAACCTTTCTGCTGTGAGGATATATGAGGAGATAAGAGAAAAGGGTTATCGTGGTTCTATTCCACAGCCAAGGTGCTGTGCAGGAATCTTAGAAAAGATCGTAGGGTACTGGCAGTATACAGATATGAGACAGAACCGGGAAAGCAGTCTCAGGTGGATTTTGGCGATTTTGGACGCATAGATATGGATGGAAAGTCCAGGAAGCTGTATGCATTCTCCATCATACTTGGATATTCAAGGATGAGTTATGCGGAGTTTACAACCAATATAGGAACAGAGAATGTGAAAAAGATGCATCTCAATTCCTTTGAGTATTTTGGAGGATTCACAGATACCATACTTTATGATAACATGAAACAAATCGTGATAGACAGGAAGATCAACGCATCAGAATCAAGATTCAATGAGAAGTTCATGGACTTCGCAGAATATTACGGCATTGTCATCAGGTTGTGCTATCCCTACAGGCCACAGACAAAGGGAAAGATTGAGAACACAATAAAGTACCTGAAATACAACTTCTTCAACGGCAGAACATTCTCTGATATTAATGACATAAATAGACAGTGTCATGAATGGCTGGAAAGGGTCAATTCCCAGAAACATGGAACAACACATGAGATACCAAAGGAGAGATTGAGACTTGAAAAACTGAATCAGATATCTGCAGTCCCTTCATACATGACGAGAAAGGAAGAGACAAGAAAGGTATCCAGGGAATGTTATGTTTCTTACAGAGGAAACAAATATTCCGTCCCATGGAAATATGCGGGAAGGGAATGCAGTATAGTTGAAGAATTCTCCCATGTGAAAATAGAGATCGATTCGGAAACTGTGGCAGATCATGAAATTCTTCAGGGAACGGGAAGAATATCAAGAAAGAAGAAGCATTTTGAGGGCCTTCTCAAGGCAATACATGAGGAGAACAGCATTGTGTATTCACAGATGGTGGAGCAAAGGGATCTGAAAAGATATGAGGAGGTGTCATGATATGGATGCATATGAAAAAGTTCACGAATATCTTGGAAGACTGGGATTATCCACAATGGACAGCACAATAGATTCCTATCTTGAAAGATCCCATGACAGGCCGGTAATGGAAATACTTGATCATTTGCTGTCTGAAGAGCTGAAGCACAAAGTATCAAAGAAAACAGAAAACATGCTTAACTGGTCCGGATTTCCATACGGAAAGACCATTGAGAATTTCGATTTCTCCTTCCAGCCGTCCATAGATAAAACAGTGATAGATGATCTGATGACATTGGGGTAAATCCACAACACAGAGAATGTTGTATTCCTTGGACCTCCAGGTGTGGGAAAGACCCATCTGTCAATAGCACTTGGAATGAATTCAATCATGTCAGATATGGCTGTGTACTACCACTGAATAGGGATTATGATCTCAAAAGGCTGGAATACAGGATAAAGACATACTCCAGATTCCGCCTTATGATCGTGAATGAGATTGGGTATTTGCCATTGACAAGGGAAGAATCCAATCTCTTCTTCCAGTTTGTATCATCCAGTATGGTTTCAAGGACCAGGAATACAGGGGTACGATCATCTATCTGGTTGCAGGAGGATTGAGGTTACCCCCGGAATGTTGAAGAGATCCGTTTTTATCATAATGAATATGATTTAAATAGGTGAGTGGTAACAAGATCAGAGTGCCCGTATTAAGCGAAAAGAATTTATTATCATTAAATATTTTGTGGAAATTGAACGAACTGAATAAGTTATCCGTCATTGTTATGGCCCATGACAGAAAGCAATATATTAAAAATGCAGTCGACAGCGTTCTAAAACAAACACTGCAGCGAGAATTGTATGAGATTATTATTGTAAAGAGTTTTAAAGACAGTGATATAGATGAATATATTGATCAGAACTGTGAAAGAAATATATACACTGAAGAGAAGCCTGTAAGCTGCAAGATAAAGGAAGGAGCAACATCTGCAACTTATGACATTGTTGCCCTTTTGGATGACGATGATCAATTTTCTGAAAATAAACTTAAGATGATTTATGATAGTTTTTGCAATGATAGTTCCCTAGTGTATTTCCATAATCGATCTAAGATGGTTGATTCTGAGGGAAAATTCCTTAAATTTGGGGGGGCTGCACCCGACTTTAATCTATCATCCATTGCCTTTAGAAAATCAGCAATCAATTTAGACATGATTGGTAAACTGAGCATTGGATTAGACACTTTTATCTACACTGCTTGCCTTGATTCTGGCAAAGCGATGGTGCTAAATGATGACCTTCTCACAATTTACACATTTCACGAGAGCGTTTCTGTTTTCAGAGGAACGTTTGAGGAAGCAATGTCATTTAACTGCAAAACTGCGTTGTCATTTATCAGTTCTTTGGATATTTTCATGAAATATGCGAAACGTGAAGAAGTTAAAAATATATTGATCACTTCGAGAACAAAATTCAATTTAAACTATAGCATTTATGAAACAATCAGAAGTGGGAAAAGGGTTAAGGGAGTAAAATTTTCGAATGTTCTGAAATTTTTATTTACTAAGACCAGGTTATCGCTTCCCTTCAAAACCAGACTTATAAAAGTTGCTGAATACTATTTCCCAAAAGGGATAACTCTATGGGTCGAAAAGAGAAGATTCAAATCGGGCAGCAGACCTACATAAAGTGGGCTAACCAAATATATCTAGCTATTCGTTATTAATCAATCATCCATTTTTTGATGTAATATTTTCCCCACTTTTATGGTGAAAACACAACATATGATTTAAGACGTTAGAAGCATTTATTAAATCTATGAACAATAGAA
>JAJZYV010000318.1 GCA_021797955.1 Thermoplasmata archaeon | reverse complement strand
GACGAATCAATGTCTGAAGTTGAGATGAGGAGAATTTTTAGTACATTATACTTTTCACTCTTTAATTATCTTTATAGTATTTTCTGATCATTATTTAATGAATCATGGAACAATTGAAATAATGGATCAAGAAGTAAAATCCCTAATTGGTGAAACTATATTAATTAAAATAAGTTATGAAGAAGTTAAGGCTGCCCCGACTTATGCCGATACCATACTTCAGTTTTTGAAAACTGAGGAATGATTAGTATTGAATCGATTATATTGGAAGAGAAAAGAATGTTGTTAATTTATTTGGAATGAAAGTGAAGAATGAAAACTGACCGCCCAATTAAAGAATTTGCCAGGAACCTATGTTAAGGCCTCGTCATAACAAATTATTTAACGCTGTAAAAAACATACCTGGATATTCAAGTTGTTAAATCATTGGTAATCTTAATTTATCTTATCGGTATGAACACATATGAGATATCTAAAATATGGAAAGAGCGGAATTTATGTATCGGAGATAGCCCTGGGTGCAATGACATTCGGTGACAAAAACAGCTGGAAACTAGGAGGGCTTTCACAACAGACCACCAATGAAATGGTCAAAAGATCATATGACTACGGAATAAATCTTTACGATACCGCAGATGTATATGACGAGGGTGAATCAGAAAAAGCTCTTGGTATAGCGGTAAAAGATTTCAGAGATGAAATTCATATTGCCACAAAGGTCAGAGGTAAAACGGGGAAGGGAATAAACAATGTTGGTCTCTCCAGATCTCATATTTCAAGATCAGTTAAGGGAAGTCTCAAGAGGTTAAACACAGATTATATTGATATTTATCAGTTCCATTCTTTCGATTATCATGTGCCCTATGATGAAAGTATTGAAGCAATGCAGGATCTTATTGAAAGGGGAGAGGTCTTCTATCCGGGGGTATCTAATTTCACAGCATGGCAGATGGCCACTTTCAACGCCATTGCGATGGAAAAAGGATACGAACATTACCAGAGTGCCCAGATGAATTATTCTCTTTTGAACAGAGATATTGAACATGAAATTTTGCCCTATATGGATCATGATAAAATGACCCTTCTGGCATGGAGTCCTCTCCACGGTGGAGTTCTGTCAGGTAAATACACATCAAAGATTGAACTGAAACCGGGAACAAGAATGGGAGACCGCGGATTTGTCTTTCCAAGATTTGATGAAAAACGTTATCCGGAGATATTAACAGAAATGGAGAAAGTTGCATCTGAACAGGGATGCAGCATTGCAAATGTTGCCCTCGCATGGCTTAGAGCAAAAAAGGTTGTCATAATACTAGGCGCAAGAACTCTTGAACAATTTGAGGAGAATATGAAATCCATTGACGTTAACCTGACCCCAGAACAGGTTCAGAGCCTTGACAAGATATCAGAAGAAAGGGAACAATATCCAAACTGGATGATAGGGAGAATGGATAGGGGAAGAAGCTTCGACATAGCATAATGTTCCCCCACACTACTTATTTTATTTAGCAGAAGATTCATGAGATAATTATATTTCTTATATGAGAACATTTCTATTGTGTGTTAAATCAGGTGAAGTATTAATTATTAATTCAACACTCATGTAATAGATAGCAATGAAATGGGTAACCAGAGAACATGCAAAAGTTGATAGAATAGCCTGCCCTTGGTTGATTTCAAGGTTTGTAGACAAGAACCCTGAATTTATCTTTGTTCCAAAGGATGATGTTATGAAAGTTGCAAAGAGTCAGGGAGCAATACCATTTGACACTCCTGGTGCAGAACTTCATCATTTCAAAGAAAAGGGATATGAATTTGTCAGTTTCGACGCAATAATAAAAAAATACAATCTCAAAGACCCTGCCCTTCTTGAGTTTGCAAAGATCGTAAGATCTGCTGATTCAAGCCCTCCAGATGCAAAACCAGAAGGGGCAGGACTTGAAGCTGCTGCTCTGGGATTCAGACAGATAGCAAAAGATGACCATGAAAACATGAAGTTGCAGTTTCCGCTCTATGATGCCCTATACGCATACTGCAAATGGAGAATTGAAGAAGGGGGAAAATTGGAACATTCTTGATCAACATATCCTCAGAATACATTTTTTTTAATATCCGATTATATGAATTTCAAGTTGATGTTCTATTCAATCAATTGAATTGACACATTTTTGATCTACCCCATAAACATATGATTGTGTAAACTTTTCTGGATCTATTGAAAAGGTTCATCATCATTTTCTATTATGAACTGCCTCAGGCTCCTGTTAACTTTCTTCCATAAATCGCTCTTTCTAAAAAGATATGATTTTTCCATGCTTGTGAGGCTGATCTTAACATCTTTTCCAAAGGTTTCAAATTTTTTGTATTCACCCAGAACAAGTGATTCAAACATGGTTTCCATAAATACGAGATAGTTGTTTCTTCTGTACGATTCCTTTTTCTCTCTGGATAATTTTGCACTTATTTGACTTGCAAGAAGGAGGAAAAATCTTCTTTTCCCAATCTTGTGAAATGGATAACCGTTCAATGCAAGGATATCCTTGAACGAATAGTTGCAGCCTATGATGAGATCTCTAATTAATGAGATCTTTCTCTTCAAAGAAAGCCGCTTGAATCCAGGTCTCCTTTCCAGATCAAGATTGTGGAATATGAGTCCGTCTCGCCTTGGTTCCATTATCTGTGTAGGGTAATGCGATATTGGGCCGTTTATTGATATTCGCGCAAATAAATCTATATCCTCAGAAACTTTCAGATTTCTCCAAGCACCTGCCTCCTCAATCATCTCCCTTGGTATGATTGAAAATTCTGATATGAGAACCCTTTTCTCCCTGAATCTAAGATATGAGAATATGAGATCGGAATAGTCAATATCATATTCTCTCTCGGAATCAAACATAATTATGTGCGACCCTCTCAATTCGAGAAAGGCAAGATTCTTCGCAAGTCCGCGGCTCATCCCCGGTCTTTCAAATACTCTAAAATTTTCAACCGATTCCTTTATTCCGGCAAGCGAATCCGGATGAATTGGAAATAGACTGGTGTTGATAATGGCTATTTCATAAGGCTCTCCTATCTCCTGAGCAATCTTATCTATACTCATTACCGATTCTTCAATAAATTGATCCCTTCCCTCGAATACCGTTAGGAAGGTTAGAAACAACTCCTTTTTTGAAATCTTTCTTAATTCGTATGTTTTACTTGATACAGAGGAATATGTTTCTGACAACATAACTACATACATAAAAGAAAATTAAACTTGTTGTTCGATAAATCGGATTTCGTTTCACTTAGTT
>JAJZYV010000317.1 GCA_021797955.1 Thermoplasmata archaeon | reverse complement strand
ATGGTCATTTGAAAGAATATTATTGCCACCAATAAATTCAAATCCATCATTTTGGTCTATCGCCTATCAGAAAAATGTAATATATGTTTATATTTATACTTTCCTTCAAAGTTAAAACTGCTATTATTGAAGTTTTAAAATATAGGAGAACTGTTTATTTTCTATAACAGTCACGGTTTTTCTAACCTATATATGAATTAAATGGATTATTATGTTTTTCATATCTCAAAGACTATTCTGAATGTTTATGAAACACTTAATGAATGAAATTTGAATTATTCCATATGGATAATGAGCCAGTTTCTATTAATTATAAAGCCGAGTATGGATGACCAGATAATAGAGACATGTAATTCTTTTAATTTTCTTTTCTGATTGTACTATTTTGGATGGCGCAAATTCAAAAAAGATGAAAGGAATAGGTAACTCAATGAACTCCAAAAGCAGGAGTTGAACAGAGCATTAAATCTAAAGAGGTAAAATTTGAAGTTAGAATAATTATTATTAAAAGAGTTTTGCTTATGGCAAGATTGGTAAATCAAAACAGTGAGCTTCTATTCGAGAATTTCTTAATAGAATTATTCTTATATGATTGTTTTTCCTGCCTACTGCAATAAACTAATACTCCTCAAAGTAATAAAACAAATATAGTAGTTAATTAGGCTTGAAGATCAACATTACTTATATTATTTCACTAATGATTTTCATATATTTTCATTTAATTTGTTTGTACTTATATAGATTTTCCATCCATTTGAGCCTTTTTATTGGAAATATTTTTTAGACCATACTTTTTGTACATATTCATCAACTTAACTGCCTAACGGTAAATAAATATGACTTGACAAACTTGCACTATAAGTTTGTTGCTCCTTGTGAAGGTTTTCTTAAAATGTTGTATTAAACAGTGTAAATCCTTTAACTGTCATGTAAACTTGAAAGGCGAAAGAATCAGCAATATTAATCATAGAAACCCTTCGGTGGTTTAATGGAATAGTGACCTGAAAATCTTTTGAACTTCTTTTCTGTCTGAACAATCTGCCCTATCACAATCATGCAAAGGATCAGGTAAACAAATTCTACAAGAAGCGCAATAGTGACAAAGTGAGATGTTATAAATTCCCAAGCCCATACTTGTAATGCAATTGAAATGCTTACTCCTTGCTCGATTCTGAACCAGGTATACCCGAAAATCACTCTCTGGGTTTTGTATTTTCTCCGGATTCTTTCGTCCCAAGTTTCCATGTTATCACCCAAAGTAAATGTATACAGGACTGGATAAAGTTCCTGAATATGTCTGTTCTTCTTGGCATAGATTTCCAGTCAAACTGGTATTGAACAACTCGAAACTTTCTCCATAATTATAGTGCTCAACCACATTCCCAGAACAATCACTTGTTCCAGTGCACAGATTAAAACGTGATCCAAATACGTTTGAGACCGAACTGCAACCGTGTTGAAAATAATTATATGGTTCATTTGGCGCAGAATTAGATGATTTATCGCAGCAGGTTAATTTTCCATCAGAATTCACATTGTTTGTTATGGTTGGGTGATCCGGGTTGTCAAAATATTGATCAAGTGCGATAACTATTGCAATGGTTCCTAATATTATACCAGTACCTGTAAACCCTCCTATAACCACTCCAAGAAGGGTAACACCAATATTAGCCACAGCAAACTCAATAGGAGTATAATCGCATGAAGTTGTTGCGCAACTTTCCTTTAGGCAGGAGAACCCAACGCTCTGTCCCTGTATACCTTTGCTATTCGATTTGTACTGGAAGCAGTAGCTTCTCTGAATAGCTCCCATGTCATTTCCCTTCGAAAGAAAATCCTGATAAAGACAAATTTCTCTTGTATCTCCAATATGCGCAGGTGTTGGAGCTGCATATGAAGTTGCTCCACCAGATAGAACTGCCACCGTTTTTCCATTTGAGGAATCTATCACCCTTCCCTGACCCGGAAATTCCTGAAGATCAGGAAACACATATCCGGTTGTGAAATTAATATACTCATTAAATGAATGCCCAAGTCGATCCTGACATGTCCATTCCGATGTTCCAGGATATTCGTAGGCAATTTCGAATCCTTTGAAGCAACCTATATTATTAACAGTTGTGCTGAAACACATATTTTCGCACTGATATGCGTTAGAAGTGCCTAAGAGAATATTATTACCATTACTGGTTACCTCAAAGTAGCCTTCTTTAATCGGACTGTTGCTCGTTTCAGAAGTTACAGTGTAGGATATTTTTACGTGTCCATCAGAGGAACCGTTGGCAAAGCAAGTTGATGATGGCTGACTTATCTTCAGACCTGATAGAGTTGGCGGGTATGTTGTAGTGCCTGTGGAACCGCCTCCACTTCCACCACCTCCTCCGCCACTTTTATGGATAGGTTTCGAAAATATTGTTGGTTCTATGTTTGGATCTATAGTATAAGTCTCATGAGCGGCCAATTTTATGGGACCGAATGAAAGAATCAATGCATCAAAACCATTCATCTTCCTTATCTCTCCCATGTGAAACAGATTAGAATCACACATCCAGTTTATATTGAGTCCACCCATTTTAATGCTGGAATCGTTATGATCTAATAGGAAATCATTTTGATTCAATGAATGAACTGAATTAACATCGTTACCTGAAACTGAAAAGTTATTGGAACTTGGTAATGCAATTGTGAAATCTACAAGATAAACTGCACTGATATTAATCATATTCTGGAATGCAACAGAAGAACTTATTCCATAACTGTTAAAGAAGAATGCATCTACTGCCTGTGTATCGTTTCCACTTCTTATTAGATCGGCAGAAGTGCATTTACCGTTTTGGATTTCTTTTGTATGATATGAATTGAAATTTACCAGTGACACATTCCCAGGATATGATGAATCGGAAACATAGGGTGATGCAACTTTATCTGACTGTGTGCCTACTTGGAAAATATCATATTGCACGGGATACTTAAAGGAACCAAATGATATAATTGGTTGACTTCCCACAAAACATACTGATTCACCACATTTTGAATAAAGGGCTTCTGGGACATTACTATTAACATTTGATATTGAATTAGAAGTCTTGGAAGCATTGTTGAAGGACAGTACTGTAAATCCTATGGAAAAAACCATTATCAATGAAAGGAAAACCACTGTTATTTTGCTTAAGCTTTTTCCTGTTTCCCTATTTGTGTTAAGTCCCACTTCCATTGTAAAAACATAGATCACAATTTTATTTAATATTTACGATGAGTTTTATAACTTCCCAAAATCTATATAGAATTTCTAATTAGTAGATTAAGAAATTAC
>JAJZYV010000316.1 GCA_021797955.1 Thermoplasmata archaeon | reverse complement strand
ATAAATCGATTTTGACAGGAAATATATCCCGGTTATGGCAAGTTTTGATTTTGGTTCCTTTGGTTTCTCTACGAGTTTTGTTATTCTGTCATTCTGAACCTCTGCGATACCGAACTGGGAAGGGTTGTCAACCTCAGTGAGGGCAAGAAGGGTTTCGCATCCAGTTTCCAGGAATTTGTTGCTCATGTCGCGGATACCGTATTGCAGGAAGTTATCCCCGAGGTATACCACAAATTTATCCTCTCCTGTGAATTCCCTGCACATTCCGATTGCGTGGGCAATACCAATAGGCTTTTCCTGGTACGTGTATGTTATTTTTATTTTCCATCTACTTCCGTCTCCATAGTATTTTTTGACATCTTCTCCCCCAACAGAACCGATTACGATATTTACCTCAGAAATCCCTATCTTTATTAGATTCTCCAAAGCGTATTCGCTTATTGGCTTACCCGCAACCGGGAGAAGTTGCTTAACATCGGAATATGTCAGCGGCCTCAATCTTGTGCCTGAGCCACCATGGAGAATTATGCCTTTCACCATTCCAGATTTTTTTCTTCTATAAGCATTTTTTTTATACTTAATGTATGATGATATAATTTCTATTGAATGATAAAATATTTACATTTTCCGAATTTCAATTTTAATAGTAGAATTCTCAACTTGGGTATAGTTTCTCCATAAGAAATAGTACTATCTTATTCAAAATGAAATTGCAATTTCTGTCCTGCTTTTGAAATATTAAGTTCATTTGAACAATAATAAATAATTTAAATTTTAATTGTAACACGTAAAAAAAATAAAGAATAGATAGATATTTCAATAACCTCTGAAAAATTCAGAAACACCAGTTATAAACCTCATGGATAAAATAACGATTAATGTTAGAAGTTTTGGGTTTAAGGAGAGGACTGTTATAAAGAATAATCTCTGCAATCGTTGAAGTTGTAAAATGACAGAAACTCAGGGTTTTAAACATTTCACATACTTAGGAATCTTTCAGATCCGGCTATCTGGATAGAAATTCTATCCTAGAGTTTTTATTTTTCCTTAAAGTATTTAAATGTTTTTTTAATTAAATAAATCATCTGTGATTTTGCTACTAAAACAAATGTAACCAAAATAACAACTGAATACGCCGAAAGAAAAACAACAGATTCGATCAAACTTTTAGATTGCTGGAAAATAACAAAAAACATTGTTGTAGTTAATAGTAAAGTCGCAACGAAACCTCCTATCACTATTAAAACGTTCTGCTGACTTTCGTATTGCGAAATCTCAAGTTCAGAGAATAAGTCAAGCTTCTCTTTAAGCATGTCGTAATAATAGTTTACCCTGAATTCCTCCTTTGCAACCTCATAGGTATCGATGAACCATGTGCTTGTAGAGCCTGTTTCGTAATAATATTTGGAATTTTGAACGGCTTCTCTTGTTATTTTCATCAGTTCTTTTGGTTCTGTAGATAGTTTTGCATGCCTTTCGATCAAATTATTATACAAAAGTAACGTCTGCACACTTGACGTTAAAAGATCACTTAAGATCAACGCCCAGGTTGCGTCATATTTCAGACTTGGAAGATAGATTTTTTGACCAGTAATGTCTTCTTCAATTGATCCAAACCATATCCTCTTATTTTGGTAATATATGGCATTTTCTCTATCAGTTTTGAAGTATTTGTCTGTATTATTACAAAATACATTATGAAACTCACCCTGTTCAGTTATTCCATTGCTAGGACTTAAAAAAGAACTGAGGATCTCTTGCGTAGTATTCGCTGAAGAAAAGAGGTTTTTAAGCTTAAAATTAAAAATTTGATCCAGTTCCTGCAGCACTACTCTATACCTACTTAGACCGAGATTTACTGAAAGGGATTCATAGAAGAGAATATTAGCCATTTCCCTAGTAGTATTGATAAATGATTTACCATTTAGGCTTCTCTTGGATTCAAAATTTTTTGAAAGAATAACTCGAGCTGGAAGTGACGAAATCAACCAAGAATATAGTGATAGAAAAGTGTAAATATCTATATATTTCTCTTTATCTTCTAAATTGTTGCCATTTCTGTCGGCCGTTTTGTCACTATCCATAAAGAACCAGTCATTTACCAATGAGAGAATATACTGGTCCAGTTTTCCTTCTCCATATTTATAAAGAACTTCTTTAATTGAATCCTCCTTTGTGAAGAAAGAATTTGAAAAGTCCTTCATTTTAAGTTGTTCAATCAAAACTGTTATTACCTGGTTTAGTTGCACATAGAGATTAACCGAATTTACTTTGCTAAATTCCAAAACTTTATCAGATTCAGTTTTAATCTTCGGTGAGAGTTCATAGATTAGTGCCATATTGGCTGGCAAACTAATTCTACCGTGCTCAACCTTGAGGTTTCTGTTTTCAACGTGTAGATAAAATCCAAGTTCCGCTTCTCCAACTAAATCCATAAGTTCCGGACACGTGGTTTTCCATAATTTATCTGATCTATTTTCGTTTAGATATTTCTTATAATTATCAGACACTTTATAAAGATTCATCCTAAATCTTTGAAAGCCTATAGTGATATATGAGTGATAGTTTTTTTCACCTGTTCCTGGCAGAGCAGAGTATCCTGATCTTCCATCTTCAGTAATAAGCTTCATCTTTCGCATGAACATGTGCTGAAGGTAAGGATCCCGCAGTAAGTTGTTGCTATCCTCGTTTCTCTGTGCAACCAATGATTGGATATCTCCTTTATGGAACACCCTAATATCCCTGCTCGCATTATGATGTATTGAATTGTCTCGCGGAAAAAGTCCATCATAGCTGTCAGATATATCACTCATGTCTAAATATACAAGAGAAATTCCATATGCTTCTAGAAGGCATTTTTTATAGAAATCCAGCAGATATTTCTCCCCGTCTATACTATTGAGAATTCTTTTGACACTGGCATCTTTGCTAATCTCAAACCCAAAATTCACAACCCTAATTGCATCATTAAATCCAGTTGAACTGAATCTGGAATTGTTCCTTTTGTTTGTTCCCTTACCACCTTTTTCTGGCATAGAGTTATGATTCATCATATATAAGAGCCTCAATATTAATTCTCAAATTTTTTGTCATTAAAATTTAAACTTGTAAACTATAAAACTTTATCTTTAAACGCATGATAATTCTTCCTTAAAAATCATATAATTAATATTGCATTATGTTCAAAAAATTTAAAATATTGACCTGCTCCAGCAAAATTTGGAACACTATGATCGTGAATTTACACTGATCTATTTTTTTCTTTCAATTGAGCCAGTGTTTCAGTTAGTTTTTCATTATAGTTTCAGGGTAC
>JAJZYV010000315.1 GCA_021797955.1 Thermoplasmata archaeon | reverse complement strand
CCTCCCAATTTCATCTTACGGTGCTTCCAAACTTGCCTGCGAGGGCTTCATATCTTCATATTCACATTATCATGGCATTAAAGCCTCAATATTCAGGTTTGCAAATGTGGTGGGAAGAAACTCTACTCATGGAGTGATATATGATTTTATCAATAAGCTTAAAAAGAATAACAAGGAACTGGAAATCCTTGGGGACGGAACGCAGAGTAAGTCATACATCCACGTTGATGATTGTATAAACGCAATGATTCACATTTTCAAGGAAACCAAAAAAACTGATATAGTAAACCTGGGAAATTCAGAAGTCACTTCAGTGAGGAAAATTGCAGAAACAGTAATTGAGCAGATGGGTTTAAAAGGCATACCGATGAAGTTTACTGGCGGTCCAGAAGGAAGAGGATGGAAAGGAGATATAAAACATGCATTTCTCTCCATAGATAAGATGACTTCTATGGGTTGGAAAAATCAGTATAGCAGTGATGATGCGGTAAAAAAGGCCGTACAGGAATCATTACAACAGATTATGAATTAATAACCCTAACAATTAAGGGTAACACCATATATATTTTTTTGAGATTATTAATTGTGATAAAATGAAAGTTTCAGACCAGATGTTTATAACAATAATAATCGCAACATTCATTGTTTTTGGTGCGGGAATGTATGCGGTAGGTAATGCAGGACACAACTCAGCTGCACCCAGTGCTTCAACTTCAAGCTACAATTTAACGCTTGTAATAACTCACAAGAACTATTACAACTCAAGCATAACCTCGCAGCCAAGATACTATGTCCTTGAAGGAAACCAGCTTGTAAGTTCGGCCAATATTTATGTGCCTTCATATGCAACAATCCATCTTACCATAATAGATTATGATAATGGAAATGCAACAGCCCCACCTCAATATCTTAATGTAATGGGAACACAAAACAATATGGAGTTCATAGTGAACCAGACGAATGCACATGTTACAAATCAGAGCAGTACTGTGGGATCATATACTCATCAAGTATCAGCAGCATCCATTGCACACACATTCACCCTCTTCAACAAGAACAATCAGGAAATACTCAATGTACCAAGTCCATATGAATCAACAGTTTATACAACATTTACTACCCAGGGAGCAGGATATTTCACATGGCAATGTGAAGCAGACTGTGGTTCAGGTGCAAGTGGATGGGGAGGAGCAATGGTAACTCCCGGGTGGATGACTGGTTCATTCATCGTCCAATAAACACCAATACCTTTTTTTTCTTGTTGTAATATGTTTAAATGGCAATCGAATACAAAGAACCTGATTTCACCAAAAATATTTTTAACTGGATTATTTCAAATTCTAAAAAATGCAGGATAAATTTGGCTCTAAGTGGAATGAGCGACTATAACCCTCATGACTTCGACATTGAAACAAGCTTTAGCAAATTCATGGATGATGCAGGTTCAGTGGATTCGAAACTCAGGGAAACAATTTCTGATCTTTATGGCGTGAAGAAAGATGAAATTGTTTTTACTACCGGCGGTTCAGAGGCTATATTTCTTGCAGCTCTTTACTTTAGAAATACATCAGGAAGGGCGCTAATACCAGTTCCAGAATATGAACCAATGTTCCGTGCACCGCATTCCATAGGGACTAAAACCATTCTTGTCAAAGAAGAAGAGTTTCAAAAGGAATTCAACAAGAAAACAGATCATGTACTCATATCAAATCCAAACAATCCAACAGGTAATGCAACACTTAGCGATGGAATTAAAATGGTAATGGAAGAAAGCCCGGAAAAGCTCTTTATAGATGAGGCATTCAGAGATTTTTCCTTTAATAAAGAAGCATATACAATGTTTAGTGATTATCCGGATATTATTACATCTGTTACGGCAACAAAATTTTATGGTGCCGGGATCCTTAGATTAGGGTGGATAATGGCCAGAAAGGATGTTGCAAGGAGAATACAGGAACTGAAGATGATCACATCTGGATCACTTCCAATGTATTCATTGTGGATAGGAAATCAGATTCTAAAGAACAGGGATCTTTTCATAGAAAAGGCAAAGGGACGAATAGAAAGAAATAGAGAACAGATAAGATCCTTTGCAAAGAAATACGGCATAAAAGCCACTGACCCAGGAAATGCCTCATTTTGCTTCATATACACAGATAAAGATGGTTACGAACTCTCCTCAGAAATAATGGAAAAGGAAAAGATTCTTCTGACGCCTGGTGTTTATTTTGGGTTGAAAAATGGCTTCAGATTGTGCATAACAGGAAGGGAAGAAGAATTGAAAGCAGCCCTAGAAGACATTTCAAAATATCTTTAGGGTGTTTATGTGATAGAGAGCTGGAAGAAGATAACGTTCACGCAACATTACCCCAAGACCGACCTGTTCAGGTACCGGTCAATGTCATACCTTATGATTCCAGAAAGAAATGAGATAAACAGATTTCTTATAATGAGCAGCCGGGATAAAATCACATTCTATATCTGCAGCAGCAGCGAGGGGTCAATGCAAATGCTGGAATCATTCTTCACAAGATTATACCCATGCAGAACCGATCCCATAGAAAACCCCCTAATTCAAACGCCAACCATTATGGCAATATATCGCATAAAAATCAGGAAAAGTTCTGGAATATTCTATTATCCTGCGCTTCTACAGAATATATCCATGATCGCCTCTGCAACTGAAAACTCAGAAATAGGTTACGAAATAGTCATAATGAATAAGAACAATAGAGGATATTCACTTGTGAATAGATTACATTTAAACAATGGAAATGCAGATCTGAGAAACTTGAAATTCCAGATCAAAAGCATATACCGAAGAGCTGAAAGGGAATCAAAACTTAAGTTAAAATCCATTAATGGAAAGAAGTTTGTCACTGTAAGAAAAAGGTTCAGTGCTGATCCCTCAATACTCATGAATTTTATTAGAATCCCTGAGGATGAAAGGTTGATTTGAGAAAACTACTTGTAAACTTTCTCTGTGTATTTCCTGCTTGTACCAAATGGTATAAATGGTCTTCCATTTCCTCTATAGAACTTTGAGAAGAATTCCACATAAATCAATCTTGCCCCCTGAATTCCTGGTTCAAAGATAGCAAGTACCAGGGTAAAGAGCTGGCCAATAATGAGAACTATTATCCCAACAATAATGAGGGGTATGGAACCGGAGGAATTTGCAATAAACACCCCATTTACAAGTTCAGAAAGAACAACCGTTGCAAGAAGAACCCCCAATATCCTTGTATATGATAGTACATGGCTTATGATTGATGGTATTTCCACAGCCGCCCTTCCCCCCTCCCCGTAAAGGATCA
>JAJZYV010000314.1 GCA_021797955.1 Thermoplasmata archaeon | reverse complement strand
TAAATATGATCCAAGGATGCAGATAAATTCTGAGAATTATTATAAAAGTTGCTTAGAGCTATTTAGGAATCTTAGAACCAATGCCCCACGAGGATTCATTGTATTTATTGATGGACTACACAAAAGCGAGATTTATTTACCCCAAACATTGGAATTTCTTCAGCAGATACAAAATGTCAGTGAGTATTTTTCTCAAAAAGATATTAAAATAGGTTTCTTTATTGCGGGTTCACTGTTATGGGAATCTGAACTTAAACACAAACCGTCGCTCTCTGGAAGCTATTACCGCCAGGAAAGTATTCCTCCATTAACTGAGGATTTAGCTGTGGATGCTATTAACAGAAGAATTAATCTATATTCAGGAAGAGAAGAATCTCTAATGATTATTGAAAGAAAAGGGTTGATAAATGCCTTTAACATTCTTAAAAACAGACTTAACAAAGGTATCACTTTTAGAGATTTTCTAGATCATATTAGAGAAAGACTTGAGCTGAACCTGTTTGAGGAGGTTGGGCTATCGGTCAAAATCCATATTGAGACTGCGGAAGCAGTTAACGCAACCTTATTGAGAACTTCTTTGGGAGAAACATACAAATCTATTTTGAGAGATATTTCATACAGTCCAGTACTCAGAACGGCTTTTCAAAAAACAGTATTAAACATTTTTAACAATAAAGGAGTGGCAGAAAGTGATTATTTGTTTAAAAATAACAAGGGAGTATTTTATTTATTACGTAAATATGATTTAATTGTCCAAAGAAGAAGACCAAACGAATCCTTTTTTAGATGGTATTTGTCCGATGAATTTCTAAGAACCATCTTAACAACTAGTGAAAATTTGAAAATAACACCGAGCAGGACCCTCGCTGCAGCATTCGCAGAGCAATCTATGATGAAAAACTCTGAATCACATCTTATATACGGTTCTTCCCTAGACCGTCTCAATAACCTAATTTCGACTTGGCAGGATTCAATGCCAGACATTGTCCCCCTACTTGAAAAATCAAGAGAGTCAATTAATCAAATCACTAAAGATCTTTTCGAGTTAGGGCAAATTAATACGAGTAATTTACAAAATTCTATAATGAATGTTATTAAATGCCTAAATATAATTGTTAATTCTAAACAAAAAGCAGCGGATCATCTTGGAATATTTGCCAATAGCTGGATAGCTCCAGAGAATATTGACGAAATCAATAGATTTCTTTTGGATACAGATAAGGTGAAGGAAAATGCGTCAAATCTTTACGTTGTCCATTATATCAATAACAAATTAACATCTCAGCTCCTAGATCTACTCTCAGATTTAGTTAAAGGCGAATCAATTTCGAGACTTAAAGGAAGGAACCTCTTGGTTAAAGAGTATGAAACTGTAAATAATTTACGGAACAAATTCTTCTCTCAAGGTTATAGTGAAGTAGTTGACGGAGTTTCGACAAATTTGGAGAAAAATATTCGAAACGTTGTATACCCATGTATGAGGGCTCTTTGGGGAAATGAAGCATTAAAAGTGTTTCCATCGGATATTTCTGCTAAAATTAAAGAACTTCCTAATAGAGGTCACCCAAGAACCAAGAGACCTAACGATGTTAATTTCTTCTATGATATTTCCCGAAGCGAATATTCTAAAGTGTTATTCACTAAACCCATAGAAAAGGCCATTTTTACTGATATTTTGAATGAAACTGATTTAAAAAAATTAAGAGAAAATTTAGAATTGGCATTCTCACTTGCAGACAGAACCGCTCACAAAGACAGAGAATCCTACTTTAGAGAACATGCCACAGAAATATTGGACATTTTAAAAACTTTCCCTTGGATTCTGGAAATATTCCACAGTCTTACTTTTAAATTTTTTGTAGAATGCGATATAGAACTATATAATAAAGAGGAAGTATTATATGCGAGATTTTTGCCATATTATTATAATGCACTCAACCAAAAGACTTGGAGTATTCAAAGAGAGATTATAAATGATTATATGAAGGATCTGCTTAATTCAGTTGCCTCCAGCGATCTAACAATCGAAAATCCAGTTCAATTTTTAGGTGCTTCAAAATACGATCCAGAAATTGCATTATCAATTTTTAGGGCTGCAGTTAAACGAGGTTATTTGAAGTGCACAGGGCACGAAATACTACCCATCAGAGTAACAATTACCGATTATGGCAAAGAATTACTGACTAAATATAACTAAGTTTTCAAAACTTATACACTTTCCTGATGAACTGTGTCAAGTGGAGCGCGGTCCCAAAAAAAGATTTAACTTATTCCACTTATTACCCTCTAAATGACTGACAAACAAATAGCAGTAACAAGAACTTCATCCAAAGGTTCCTCATTGAGAATGACCCTTCCAAAAGAGATTGCAGAGAAGTTGAAAGTATCAGAATCTGAACATTTTGATTCTATAAGGTCATAGGGGAGGATATCTTTAACAGTCAGAAGTCTACCCGGTTGAGTTTTATCGACAGCACAACTAGCACACTTTAGAGCGAGAATAAATGTTGATTATCTTACAATTTTACTAGAAAATTTCAGAAGTTCTCTTTCCTCAGGTGATAGGACGCTATGTGCATCAATAATTACGGTATCACAATCCTAGATACGGCAATCGCAAGAGCCGTCCCATAAATCACCGTTGCAATATATATTATGATAAGCCCGTAAGAAACTGCTGCCCTTGCCCTGCCCTTCACTCCGGTATCGTAGATTATCCCCTTTACTCCATTCAGCGCATGATAGGCGACGATCCATACAAATGCGATGTAAAATAGAAGCCACCATGGGTTGTGCATGTTTTCCAGAACAGTGTTATAGAAGACTATAGGATGGCCGAAATTTATGTGCGCAAGATAGAGGTGAACCCCAACGAAGAATACGAGGAAAATACCTGTTGAAACCTGCAATATCCACTGCACCGGTCCAAGTGTCCTCCTGCTCGTTCTCGGTTTCCTTAAAGTAACATCCTGCATATTATCATCCCACCGCTATAAACTGCCATGCATAGTACAGGAATACGATCAGGGCAACCATGGCAATGCCCTCAAACACAAAGAAGAAGAGCTTGTTATGCTTCAATCCTATGCCCATCTCATTCAGCGCAAGCCTTAGGCCGTTTGCGCCGTGATAGAAGATCACAAGCGCGAGCAGTACATCAAACACGACAAAGAGGTCATCCGGTCCGTACGTGATGGAGGATACGATCTGGTTGTAAGTTACCTGTCCTTTAAGAAGATTGGAAAGCACAAACAGGTGCAGGTATAGATAGAACACAATAACGAGACCGGACAGCCGCTGGAAAACGTATGCAAACTGCCCA
>JAJZYV010000313.1 GCA_021797955.1 Thermoplasmata archaeon | reverse complement strand
CAGGATAGTTTCTAGAATAGAGGAGTTCTCAAGAAAAATTTCTGAGAAGGGAATTCCTGATAAAAACAGTGAAGAACTTAAAAAGAGGATCGCGGATATCATAATCACATCATATGGAGCCAGAAAAGTGGAACCTGTCAAAATTGGAATAAAATCTTTACTACCCAGTTCAGGCAGCATGAATTCCACTGTCTTCTTTACCGGGAAAAAAGCATCTTCGGATGTAGCCGCTTTCCTAAATGGAACCATGACAAGATATCTTGATTATAACGATACCTACCTTTCGAAGGAAGCCCTACATCCATCAGACAATATACCTCCACTTATAGCTGTTGCCGAGGCAACAGAAAAATCATGTAAGGATGTTCTGGTCGCCGCAAATATTTCATATGAGGTTGTCTGCAGTTTATCTGATCAGGTATCCATTAGAGACAGGGGATGGGACCATGTTACTTATATTAGTATATCTTCCGCCGCAGGAATTGCACATTTAATGGGATTAACTGGAGACAAATACGCCAATGCAATCAATATAGGTTTGAACAACAATATAAGTATGAGACAAACCAGGGCGGGAGAACTTAGCATGTGGAAAGGAGCTACGGCTGCAAATGCATGCAGGAATAGTCTATTCGGGGCACTTCTAGCTAGAAATGGTTTTTCCGGACCGTCTCCAGTTTTTGAGGGAGAGATGGGGTTTTTCAAGCAGGTATCAGGAACTTTTGACTTATCTCTGGATAATAGCCATGTGGGAAAAACCATGATAAAGAATTTTCCGGTTGAATACCACGCAATGAGCGCTGCTGAAGCTTCACTATCAATCAGGAAGAAGATTGAAGGAACAATTAAATCAATAGATGTTGAAACTTTCACTGTTGCAAATACGATAATTATTAAGGATCCGGAAAAACTTAAACCGAAAACCAGAGAAACTGCAGATCACAGTATGCCCTATATTATTGCATATACCTTAGTGAATGGAGAACCGAACCCGTCATCGTTTGATGATAACTTCCTCAATGACAAGAAGATTCTTTCACTGATTGAAAAGATGAAATTCAAGGTAACGAAAGAATACGATAAATTATACCCTGAAAATCTTCCTTTTAAAATCTCGATTAAGACAGACAAAGGGACATATGAAGAAGAGCTCATTGTTCCAAAGGGGCATTACAAAAAACCATACACCTGGGACGATGTAATTGCAAAGGGAGAACGCGTTATGAGCAGAGATAGCGCGAAAGAACTAAAAGAATTCTGCAGTTCAATGGAAAATAGGGGCGTGGATGAACTCATTGAGGTAATCTCCAATGTCCATTCTTAGGGATAATATCAATCTGGGTCCGCGAGAATTCAGGAGAATAATGAATGAAGAGGGTTGCTTTGCAGCAGGAGTATTCAACGGAATTTCTGCAATCCTAGCTCAGCAATCCGGATTTAAGGTTTCATATCTATCTGGATCAGGAGTGGCCGCCAACATGGGATATCCTGACATTTCCCTGACAACACTAAGCGAAGTGGTCGAAGAGGCGAGGAGAATAATAAGAGTGACAAGAATGCCTCTAATTGTGGATTGTGACACTGGATTTGGAGAAACAATTAACGTTTCCCGCACTGTGAGAATGATGGAAGAGGCTGGTGTGTCCGCAATCCATCTGGAGGATCAAATTTTACCGAAGAGATGCGGGCACTTAGATGGAAAAGAACTCATATCCATTGATGACATGAATAAAAAATTAAGATCCGCTTCACTTTCCAAAAAAAATAAAGATTTTACAATAATTGCTAGAACAGACTCCAGAAGTGTGGAAGGGTTTGATGCCTCCATAGAAAGAGCCAGTGAATACATGAATGCCGGGGCAGATGCAATATTTATTGAAGCCCTTGAATCTGAATCTGAATTTAGAGAATTTGCAAAGAAGGTAAAAGTGCCGCTTCTTGCAAACATGACGGAATTTGGAAAGAGTCCTCTCCTCTCCTTCAGCGAACTTAAATCTATGGGATATGCAATAGTGATATATCCATTAACGGCTTTCAGAGCCATGATGAAAAATGTACAAGGAATTTACAATGACCTGTACAAATATGGAACTCAGAAAAATTTCATGGAACGTTTAATGACCAGAAGAGATTTTTACGACCTAATCGGGTATGACGAATATGGAAAAGAGGATAGTGAATTGAGTAAAATAAGGTGATAAAATGGCTGAAATTGTAAAAGTGGCAAAAGGATTGGAAAATGTAGTAGTCGATAAGACTGCAATAGCAACAACAAGCAATGCAGGAGATTTACTTTACAGAGGATATAAGGCAATAGATCTTGCTGAGAAGAAGAGCTTTGAGGATACCGCTTTTCTAATAATTAACGGTAAGCTCCCAAGTGAAGCTGAATCCGCAAGATTTAAGGAGACAATTCACAACAATATGAAAATAGATTCCTCAGTTAGAGAAATCATGAAGATCAACAGGGAAAAAGACATAATGAGAAACATCAGATCAATGATCTCGCTTTATCCATACACGGAAAAGGAACAACAGGGATTGTTTTTGAAGATGGATTCGATTATTCCACAGCTTTCTTCTGATACATTTAACGCGTTCAAAGGGAAACCATTTAGAGATGGAGAAGGAAACGGCTATTCTGAAACATTCTTTTCCATGATATCCAATGGAAAGAATAAAGAGAATGCCAGATCATTCCAGAAACTAATGATACTCTATATGGAACATGAATTCAATGCCTCAACCTTTGCATTGAGAGTTGCTGCATCCACATTGGCAGATCCAATATCCGCTGTCTGTTCAGCATTGGCGACACTTAAGGGTCCCCTTCACGGTGGAGCCAATTCAGAGGTTCTTGAATATCTTGGATCGATTAAATCTAAGGATGATGCAAAGCATTTTGTGGATGAGAAAATTTTGAAGGGCGAAAAAATAATGGGATTTGGTCATCGTGTATATAAGAAGAGAGATCCGAGAGCACAATTTGTCAAGGGCGAACTAAAGAAAATTGCTCCTGATTATGATCTGTTTCAGGCCGCTGAAGCGGTGGAAGATTATCTATGGGAAAAGAAGAACCTTCCGGCTAATGTCGATCTATATGCGGCAATTCTCATGAAATTCCTTGGCATCGAAGAAAGTTTCTATCTTCCAGTATTTGCTGCATCAAGAATATACGGCTGGAATGCACACTATTTTGAGCAGGTCAATAACAATAAAATCATAAGGCCGGCTGCAGAATATGTTGGCCCTGAGAATTTAACCCTTTAACCAATAACTTCTATTTTTTCTGCTTCTCCCTTTCTGTTGAATGCTATGAAAGAGTATT
>JAJZYV010000312.1 GCA_021797955.1 Thermoplasmata archaeon | reverse complement strand
CAAGATCAGAGATCGCATCAACTATCTGGCAGAGAAGGATCTTCTTTACAAAGTAGTGCAGAAATTTTCCGAAATTGATCTGGGGCCTTCTGTCATATCAAATCACGATATGGGATACATCTTTGAAGAGCTCATCAGGAAGTTCAATGAAGCAAACAATGAAGAGGCAGGAGAGCACTTCACGCCAAGGGAAATAATCAGGTTGATGGTGGAAATTCTAATGTCCAAGGATCAGCACAGACTGGAGGAACCTGGCATAATAACGACAGTGTATGATCCAGCCTGTGGAACGGGTGGGATGCTTACCGTGGCAAAGGATCACATCATTTCAGAGATCAACGGTAAGGCACAAATTGAACTCTTCGGTCAGGAGATCAATGATGAAACATATGCAGTTTGCAAATCAGACATGACAATAAAGGGGGAGAATCCAGATAATATAAAACCAAATTCAAGCTTTTCACACGACGGTTTTCCTGACATGACGTTTGACTACATCCTTTCAAATCCTCCCTTTGGAAAGGACTGGAATCAGGATAAGGGATTCATTGAGGAGGAATATGAGAGAGGTTTCTCGGGAAGATTCGGTGCCGGCCTGCCAAGAATTGACGATGGCCAGTTTCTCTTCCTGCAGCACATGATATCAAAGATGCACAGACTGGAAAATGGAACAAAAACAAGAATTGGAATAGTGTTCAATGGTTCGCCCCTCTTCACAGGAGATGCAGGATCAGGAGAATCAGAAATAAGAAGATGGATCATCGAAAATGACTGGCTTGAAGCCATAATAGCATTGCCGGATCAGCTCTTCTATAACACAAACATCAACACTTATCTGTGGATTTTATCAAGCGCTAAGGAACAAGACCGGAAAGGAAAGGTCATACTCATAGATGCAAGGGATTTGTCTGGGGAAATGAAAAAGAGCCTTGGGCAGAAGAGGAAGGAGATATCCGGTGAGCAGATAAAGAAGATCAAGAATCGTTACATCAGTGCTAGAGATGGAGAAAAGGTCAAGATATTTGACAATGAGGAATTCGGATACAGAAAGATAACCATTGATAGACCATTAAGAATGAAAATCGTCATAAGCGAAGAGGGAGTCTCAAAAGTTTCCATAGATAAGGCATTTGAGAAAATAAAGAACGGGAAACAGAAGACCATTGATCCACAATCACAGACGCAGGATATCATCGTGAATTTATTATCTAAGTTAAAGGGAATGGAATTCAGGACTAAAAGTGAATTTGAAGAGAAACTATCACCTCTATTTCTAAGCAATGGACTGAAACTTTCGGCAGCTCAGAGAAAAGCACTCCTGAAAATATTTGGAGTAAGGGACGAAAATGCTGAGATATCTACAGGACTTGACGGGAAACCAGAAGCTGACACAGATCTAAGAGACTACGAAAATATTCCGCTTAAGGAAGATATTCATGTCTACTTCAACAGAGAGGTAAAACCATTCGTAGCTGATGCATGGATAAACGAAAGTGTCAGGGATATTAAGGACGGAAAAGTAGGTAAGGTTGGATATGAAATCCCGTTTAACAGGTATTTCTACAAGTATGTTCCTCCGAGGTCCCTTGAAAAGATTGACGCTGATCTTAAGAAATTGGGTAAGGAAATAATCGAACTCTTGGGAGAGATTACTGAATGAATTATCCAAGATATCCAACGTACAAAAATAGTAATGTAACTTGGTTATTGGAGATTCCAGAGGGGTGGAAACTGCAAAGCGGCAGATCCACCTTTATGCAAACAAGGATCAAATCCGATGTTAAAGATGAACAACTCTCTGCAACGCAAAAATACGGCGTGATTCCTCAGGATCAGTTCATGGAACTTGAAGACCAAAAAGTAATGTTGGCCCTCAAAGGCACTGAAAGCTTCAAGCATGTCGACGTTGATGATTTTGTGATAAGTCTACGTAGCTTTGAAGGGGGTATAGAACATTGTCACTATAATGGTTGCGTCAGTCCAGCATATACGATTTTGAAGAGTCGAATAGAAATAATACCTGATTTCTTTGCATACATGTTCAAAAGTCAGCTATTTATACAGGTCATCCAATCTGTGTCCGAAGGTATCAGGGATGGTAAAACAATAACCTATGAACAATTTAGCAAGATAACTCTGCCAATTCCACCTTTATCAGACCAAAGTGACATAGCAAAATTCCTAAATGGGGCGGTTTCAAAAATTGACTTGTTAATCTCAAAACAGCAACAGTTAATAGAACTCCTCAAGGAAAAGCGCCAGGCAATCATAACCAATGCTGTAACCAAGGGTCTTGACACGAGCGTACCCATGAAAGACAGCGGCATCGAGTGGATTGGAGAGGTACCGGAACACTGGAAAGTAATGAAGATTAAGTTTACTTCTTATGTAAAAGGAAGGGTGGGATGGAAAGGATTGACTTCAGAAGAATATCTGGAGAATGGATACGCTTATTTAGTAACAGGTCAGGATTTTCAATCAAAGACAATTCTTTGGGATTCATGTTACTGTGTCGATAAAGGCAGATATGATGATGACTCATATATTCAACTTAAAAATGGAGACTTACTAATTACAAAAGATGGAACAATAGGCAAATTGGCCATTGTAGAAGGACTAGAAAAACCTGCTTGTCTCAACAGTGGCATTTTTTTAGTAAGGCCAAACGATTATTATCATACCGATTTCCTATACTATATCTTAAGTTCAACCGTATTTTCTAATTTCTATTTCCAGAGAAGCTTTGGTTCAACTATTCAGCATTTGTACCAAAATGTCTTTGAAGATTTTTCTTTTCCAATTCCGCCAATGGAAGAGCAAATCAAAATAGTTGCTTACCTAGAAAGACAGACGGGTAAAATTGATAAAATTATATCATCGGGAGAAAGAATGGTACAGTTGCTTAAAGAATACAAGACATCCTTGATTTCGCAAGCAGTTTCAGGAAAAATAGATATCAGAGGTTTTGCATCCTCATCCACTTCAAACAATGGCTGATTGTCAGATAAGATTATATCATTTACCAATATATTTTACTGACATAAAATGGACCTTTCCGAGAAAAGCATGGAATCACATATTGAAGGTTACCTTGTTAAAGATCAATCATATGTGAGGCGTACCTCTGCAAATTATGACAAAACACTTTGCATGGATAAGGAAAAGCTGATTGGTTTCATTCTTTCAACCCAGCCTGAAAAATGGGGCAAGCTCAAGGAGCAGCATAATGAACGTGTGTCCGAAATGTTCCTGAAGAGGGTGCATGAGGAGATCGAAAAACGCGGAACACTTGATGTTCTGAGGAGAGGCGTAAAGGATTACGGTGTATCCTTT
>JAJZYV010000311.1 GCA_021797955.1 Thermoplasmata archaeon | reverse complement strand
ATTCCATTCTTTCAGCAATCCCCTCAGTGGAATTTATCTCATAAAAGTTTACTGTGCCATTCATTTTAAGGGAATTCCTGATCAATTCAAAATCAACCTTTCGGGAGGTGGGATTATTCATTATGATTCTGTCCATATTGTGAATATTCTCAATCTCTTTCCATGAGTCGCAAACCTTTGTTTTGAGAGTTCCCTTAACTTTGTTCAAAGAAAAATTCTTTTCCAGAGCTCTAATTGCCTCCGGATTTTTATCCAGAGCTAACACATTAACATTGTGACTTTTCATTATGGTTATGGTGAAAGGGCCGGCTCCACAGAACATGTCAAGTATATTCTCATTCTCTCTAACCTTGCCTGCAACGATCATTCTTTCTGTTGCAAGCCGTGGTGAAAAATAAACGTTTTTCACATTGAGCCAAAGCATTATGCCATTTTCACGATGAATAGTTTCGGGGTTATCCTCTCCGAAAACAAATTCAAGATCTCTCAAACGAAATTCACCCTCAACACCATGATCAATGTATATTGCTCTAATATTCTTCTTCGTATTTTTGATGAATTCAACAATGTTTGAGGCGTTTCCATCTTTTCTTTCCCTTATTATTGCAATATCTCCAATTACATCAAAAGCACCGGAATGACCTCTGGGTGTTGGCATTCTTTCATTCTTCTCGGGAACCAGAAAAACTATCTCCTCATCCACTTTACTTCCATCAAGAAGAGGGAAATAAACAAAATCTTCATCATGAACGATTTTGTAACTGCTATCCATTATGCTCTTTCCATATATGCTTTTCATAAAATCCTGTGCTTTTGATTTTTTTATTTTTGCGAATGTTTTAGGCGAGTCCAGATTTAATCAGCCTCCTCGCTCCGCTAATTGTTGTTTCTGCAAGTTTTGTGGAAAATCCCTGAATCGATGATATGCGTGAAACCGAAGCTTCCGATATAGCGGCAAGGTTCTTCAGACCGTTATTATAAAGTCTTCTTGCCCTTACCCTTCCTATACCGGGTATGGCAACCAGAGGAATTATTTCTGATCCTATTCCCTCCTTTATGCGCAGGTTCAGGATTTCAAAATCATGCATCTTATCTCTTTTGAACTTTTGAGAAAGCCTTGACAGGGCAAATGAAAGCCAGTCAGCAGAAGAAACCTTTCCTTCAAGATCTCCCGCACCAATGTCATACTTCTGGCTGATCTCCATAATTGGAACCTCATTTACCCAATCAATGAGAATCATTGCAGTTTTTGCTGCCCTTAATGTTTCATCATCATACTGATGCACATCCATTGCATCAAGAAATGCAGAAACTTCTGTTATATCATTTTGGGAAACATAAAACCCTGTCATATCCGGGGTCATGCAAATATTGAAGATTGCTTTCTCCACAGAATAATCACCTTCCAAAAGTTCCTTCAAAATAATTGCACTCTCCGGATCAATATAAAGATTGCAAACAAGCTGTCCGAAGGAACTTGGGGAATATCTTCCTGAAGTTTCTGCTATAAACCCGTTATCTTTGAGAAATTCTATAACATTAATCACCGCATCCTCTATATCAAGTGAAATATTTTGTCTTCCGAAGAGCGTTGAGTCAAGGAACTTTATGATACTTTTCAGATCACTGGCTAACCTTGTTGTTATTAATGCAAGAATATTGAACCTCATGAGTTTCTCCTGACCCATGAATGATTTAATGGGCTCAAGTTCACCCCTGAAATATTCATGCCCTTTTTCAAAGGCAGTCTTCGTTGAGCAGTATATATAGGCAAATCCCTCCTTATCGTATTTAGGTCTTCCAGCTCTTCCCATCATCTGTTCCACTTCCATGGTGGAGATATATGATGAATAGCCATCTGAAAACCTTGTGAGATCTCTCACAATGACAGTTCTGGCTGGAAGGTTGATTCCTGCTGCCAGTGTGGGTGTGGCGGTGATCAATTTAAGTTTTCCTTCCTTGAATGAGGATTCAACAATTTCTCTTAATTTGTATGAAAGTCCGGCATGATGAAATGCAACGCCATGTTTCATTGTGACTTTTAATTTATCATAATATCGGTCAGAATCATTATCTCCAAGATCAATCTGGGGCATTGGCAGATATTCTGAAAGATTCTCTGACAACTCTTCAGCGAATTTTTCTGCCCTCTTCCGTGTATTGAAAAAAAGAAGAACCTGTCCTCCGGATTTAATGCTTTCAAGGATCACATCAGCCATCTCGCCATCTCTGGGTTCTTCCATTTCATCTTCGGGAAATATTCTTCCCTTGTGCATAATGTATTTTTTTAACGGGACAGGCCTGAACTGGCTATAAACAACTTTGGCACCCATCCACTCCCCCAACTCCTCATAATTACTCACTGTTGCAGAAAGAGCCACTATCTGCACAGCAGGATTCACAGTTCTTGCTGCGGTGATGATCATTTCCAGAGTGGGACCTCTCGTGGGGTCCCCAATATTATGAACTTCATCTATGACCATGGTACCAATATCCATGAGAAAATCCGGATCGTGATGAACGAATGAATCCGCTTTTTCTGAGGTACATACTATGATATCATAACCTCTGATTATTTCTGGTCCAGAATCATAATCTCCGAGGGAAAGACCAATCCGGAATTCCCTTCCGAAAAGTTCCCTCATTTCGTCATATTTTTCCTTCGCTAGAGCTTTTAGTGGTGCAATATAAATGGCCTTTGATCCACTCTTTATGGTACGGTATATGGAATAGTATGCTATGAGTGACTTTCCGGATGCGGTTGGAACAGAAACCATCACACTGGATCCATTTTCCACAATACGGATAGCCTGTTCCTGATGTGGATATAGGTCAAAATCCTTGAAATCAGGAACACTATCAAATATGGAAATTTCGCTGACCTTCATTTATCATTTCGAATCATGAATCCATAGTTAAAAATTTGCTGTTTATAAACTATGTAGATTGTATAAACGTGTGGAATATTTTTAACACACAAATCAATTAATCCATATCCATCACTAAATTCTGCATAGAAATCTTGTGTGCTTTCATTCAACGTGCAAGGAATCTTCCAGATAACCAAAAAAACGCTATATATATAATAGAAATTTATCCCACATTGACGACATTAATAAAAGAAAAGATTGAAAAAGGAATAGAAAGAATATCCGCTCTTTCAGGCAAAAAGAAGATTATATTGTCAGTTATAATTGTTCTAATATTCGTATCTGGGTCATTTGCTGCAATAACATATCTTTTCAAAGAAACTCCATCGTATCATTCACCTGAAGTTGACTTCCATGTCTCATTCATAAACAACACAACTGATTCTTATTCTTCATATTCGCCAA
>JAJZYV010000310.1 GCA_021797955.1 Thermoplasmata archaeon | reverse complement strand
AAAGAGTTGGACATTCCATTGTACAGGTATGTTGGGGGCAACTTCGATATGAAACTCCCCAAACCCATAGGAAATGTAATTGGAGGAGGCAAACACGCCATAAATGGAACAACATTTCAGGAATTCCTAGTATCGAATGATTCTCCGTCATTTCTTGAAGCAATTGAGATAAATGCCGAGGTTCATCACAGGATAGGAGAAATGGCAAGAAAATTGCTCAAAAACGTAAGCATTGGCCTGGGGGATGAAAAGGCATGGGCATTATCTGTCAGTGATCAACAGGCTATGGAACTAATCCAGGACGCTGCAAAGGAGGTTGGAGAAGAAAGAAAGAGAAAAATGATACTCGGTTTTGATGCTGCATCCACAAGTTTTTTTGAGAAAGGCAAATATATATACAGAGAGAAAAAGAGGGATCAGGGAGAACAAATACAATACATAATTGACGGCCACAAAAAACACGGATTTTACTTTATAGAAGATCCAATGGAAGAGACTGATTTTTCCGGATTTGCGGAGATCACGAAGGCAATAGGCAGTAGTGCTCTCATAGTGGGAGATGATCTTTACACAACAAATGCAAAGAGAATCAGGAAGGGTATCGAAATGAAATCAACAAATGGAGTTCTCATAAAAGTCAACCAGATAGGCACTTTAACTGATACGTGGGATGCAGTGATCACAGCAACCAATGCTGGAATGACAAATGTTATTTCTCATAGGAGTGGGGAAACCACTGATAATTTTATAGCACATCTTAGCCTTCCATTCAGATCTGAGTTCATCAAATCTGGTACAATAGGTGGAGAAAGGCTTGCAAAATTGAATGAACTGGTAAGGATTCAGGAAGATCTTGCGGAATAAGAAATTTTACCTGATGGGTACAGGGCTCAGGGGTGTTGAAAGCATCACTCAGGAAATGAACTCCATTCTGAAGGCATCAGATGTTATCTTTCTTGAAAGATACACATCAATTTTCCCCAGGAATACAGATACCGAACTTAAAAAAATAAGCAATAGGGGGATTATTTCCCTGGATAGGGAAGAGGTGGAAAGCTTAAGATTCCTTGAAAATGATTTTGGAATTGCATGCATGCTTGTCTCGGGAGACCCAATGTCGTCTACTACTCATTTCGCCATCGTTGAAAGATGCAATGAATTGGGAATTCAGTTCAGAATATTTGAAAACGCGTCCATTCTGACATCGATTCCTGGAAGGACAGGCCTTTCACCATACAAGATTGCCGCACCTGTGTCAATCCCCATAATTGGGGACAGATTTGTGCCAAAATCAGTTGTCCGTAAAGTTGTTCAGAATTTCCTTGCAGGTAATCATACCCCTTTACTGATAGACCTGAGAGATGGCATGAATATGGATCCTGTGGATGTGAAAGCTACCATAATGGAGTTGGGAAAAGACCTTCTGGATCAACAATTTTTAAGGATACCAATTTTTATTCTTTCCAGAGTCGGTTGGAGCGATGAATCTGTTGAAGTTATTGATTTTGAACAGTTAGATACTATCCCTAACAGATCACCATACTGCATTGTTTTACCCTCAAAAGTGAATGAAAACGAACTCCAATCATTAAATTCCTTAAAGATTTCAGGCAGGGAGAAAATATTGGAATTCTCTTATGAGGGCGCATTTAAAAATTTAGAAAATAAGCTTGAATATCACCTGAGTGAAACTAAAAAATATTAAGCACTTAAAACATACAGAATTATATGTCATTTGAAATGCAGGTCGCCGGGATATCTTATGGGGAAAGGATAGGGGATGAATACACCTGTAAGGGCAAGAACATATCACCTCACATAAAGTGGAAAGATCCGCCTGCATCAACAAAAGAAATGGTCATATTTGTAGATGACCACGATGCGCCTTCAAATTCGTTCAATCACTGGACAATAAGAGGCATTCAATCTTCCATCTCAGAAATACACGAAGATGTAAAAGAAGGCGAAAAAACAGAAGAGGGATGGATACAACTCAAAAATGATTATGATAAGCGGTGTTATAGTGGTCCATGCCCAAGGGGAACGAAAGAGCACAGGTATTTTGTAACCATCTATGCTCTTGTGAGACCACTGGAAGAATCGGAAGCCAACGACAGGGAAACCATGAGAAAGATCTGTGAGAAGCTAATGATTAAGAAGGTTACATGGATGTTTAAGTATGGCAAGCAGTGAAAGATTACCGCTGTTAATAATGGCGGGAGGGACCGGTTCAAGGATGAACCTCTCGGACAAGGGTCTTCTGATTATCAGAGGTGATACCATAATAGGGAGGAACCTGAAGCTTCTTGAAAATTCTGTTGGAAAGGTTTATATGGCAACTTCCCCAAATACAGAGAATACTGAAAAATTTTTTCATGATAGGGCAACAATCATAAGAACATCTGGAGAAGATTATTCAATGGACGTCGGAGAGGCTTTGAAATCAATAAATGTATTTCCCATTTTAACCATTCCTTCGGATATTTATTTCAGGGATTCCAAGGTGCTCGAGGGCTTTCTAAAGGAAGCAAATGACAGAGGAAAGGGAATAATTTCCCTTTTGATAGAAGGTCTATTTTGTGGTGTTTCAGTTTTCATGGACAGACCAGAAAATGTCGAAACTGATGACTTCATTCCGTACAACGTAACAGAAAAGGAGGCATATAACATCAATACAGTGGAAGATTTTTTCCTTATACTTAATCGCCTGAAAAAGGAATGAACCGATGGATAACCAGCGTGCAAAAAAAATAATTTCAAGTTTGCAGAAATTTTTGTCTCATTTTACATTCAACAGGGATGCCGCGGCAGTTGTCCTGGCAGGAGGGGTAGTGACTCTTTTGGTTTCTCTTTCAATAATAGTCTTATCTATCCAAGATGGAGAATTTCTGTTGCATTATAACTATATTTCAGAGATTTTCTTAGGCATATTGCCGGGAGTGCTGGAAATAATATCAGGAGCTTACATGGCAAGAAGGGACGATAAACATTCGTTCCTAGGAGGAATCAGTATACTCTTCGCCCTAATCTCATTACCTGGTAGCGATGGTGGCCTTTTCATTGGTTTTATCCTGGTTTTTATTGGTTCTATAATGAGTGTTCTTTTTAAGGGTCCATTCAGATATGAAAATAATGAGACTTAGAAAATACGGAAGTAATAATATCAAGGTTAAATAAACAATTTGACATCTTATGTTATGGTTTCCCAGGGTATATTTTATATTACTATTGTTTTAGTTGCCATAGTATTTTTCTTCCTTGGGGCATGGTTTTACCGTCTTGTTCTATGGTACCCAAGAGGCGGAAAGTCGGTAACAGGCACGAAAAATCTGATAGGCAAAGTTGGCCAGATAATTAGAGACAATGGGACAAATATG
>JAJZYV010000309.1 GCA_021797955.1 Thermoplasmata archaeon | reverse complement strand
AGAAGAAAACCTGAAGGCAGTCTGCTATCATGATTGTGGGCTTACTCACCCGCATTCTGGATCGCATAAGTGTTCAAGGTGTGGGAGGAGATTTTGACATGAACATAAGTATAAGGAACGGGGATGTTTTAGAGTTATTAAAGGAAATAGAGGCATCTTCTATCGACTTGGTCATTGCTGATCCCCCGTATTATCGTATAATGGTTAGCGAGTGGAATGGGAAAAGGCATGATTGGGATAATCAATGGAAAAATTTTGGAGAATATTTAGACTGGACTAGGAAATGGGTGTCTGAAGTTAAAAGAGTATCAAAAGGCAACGCCTCGTTGTATGTATTTGCAGATGATAGGATATCCGCATATGTAAGAATAGAAATTGAAAAGTTAGGATATACGCTACTAAATGAAATAATTTGGGTTAAAAGAAATTCTTTGACAAACAAGGGTTGGAATCACCATCGTTGTTATTCACCCTCAACAGAGCGCATTTTATTCTTTGGGCAAAATGAATTTGAATATGAATCAGCGGTTGATGGCATGGTGTCCAAGGTCTTTATGCCTATACGTGAGTATCTTATACGGGAAAAAAATAAAATTAACATAAGTTTAGATGATATTAATATTTTGGTAGGAACAGCAAACATGGCAGGAAGACATTATTTTTCTAACAGCCAGTGGTGTTTCCCAACGAAGGAACACTACGAAAGGATGCAGCTTACATTCAATGCGATCTACAACAAGATAGGAACGGTGGAACAAATTGGGAAATTACCCAATGAGGAACTAATAAAGTTGATTGAAGGGGTTAGTCTAAACAATGTACTAAGGAAGGAATATGAAGAACTAAGGAAGGAATATGAAGAACTAAGGAAGGAATATGAAGAACTAAGAAGATATTTTAAACAAAGTGCAAACTTTACGGATGTATGGGTAAGTAATTTGACATCTTCAAGTGATAATCAGATCCACCCCACGCAAAAACCTTTGTGGCTAATCAAAAGAATAGTTGAAACATCCAGCAAGATTGGTGGAATGGTTCTCGACCCGTTTATGGGTTCTGGAACCACTGCGATTGCCTGTATTCAATCCAAAAGGAATTTTATCGGTTATGAACTTAAAGAAGAATATTTTAAAATTGCTGATGAAAGAATTAGGGCACAAAAAAGTCAAACGACTATTGAGACCTACAATGGTGAGGAAACCATTATAAGCGAATTTCCAGAGGAGATTCTGAAATGAACATAAAACTTTTGAATGGAAATGTATTGGACATGCTGAAAACGATCGCTGATGAGAGTGTGGATTGTATCGTCAGTTCCCCGCCTTACTTTACTACACCTATAAATATGGTGGAGATATTACATGGCATGGGTGTTGATAGCACTTGTATTGTTTGTAGCAAGAAAATACATCGCAGAGGTAGTCAGATAGGAAAGTTTTGTTCCCTAAATTGTAAGGGAATATGGCAGCACCAACAGTTACCTGTAACTAAAGAATGGCTAGAACAGAAATATATTTCAGAAGGTATGAGTACCTACCAGATTGCTAATTTAGTTCATCGTAATCCAAAAAGAGTTTATGAATGGTTGAAAGAAGCAGAAATTCCCACACGGTCGAGAAGTGAAACGCTTAGTAAAAATAGTTATGGGCGATTAGTAAAATCCGGTAAAGCCCCGAATACTTTCAAAGGGAAAAAACACACAAACGAAACAAAGAGAATTTTGTCTATAAAGGCATCTGTACCAAAACCTTATTTGCGTGGAGAAAACAATGGTATGTATGGTGTGAGAGGATCTAATAATCCGAACTGGCAGGGTGGCTCAACTCCTGATAGGCAACAATACTATTCATCTATAGAATGGAAAAAGGTCGCAAAATCAGTTTGGAAAAGAGATGGGGGCATCTGTCAAAGATGTGGTGTCAAGCATCCTTTTGCAAAATTCCACATTCATCATATTATTTCTTTTATCTATAAAGAAACACGTACTGAACCTACGAATCTGGTGCTGTTGTGTGATAAATGCCATAGATGGGTACATAGTAATGGAAATAAGAACAAAGAATGGATAAAACCAATGCCTGTCAAGACCGAAATAGCGGGTGATCGGCAATGAAACAGGAAAAGAATGCCATACTCGTTGAGATATCACCGGAATACTGCAGTATCATCAAAAAGAGGCTTAACTGGGGTACAGGATTAGGCATTGAATATGAGAGTTTCCACATGGCAGGTGCAACGGAGGCCTTGAAATGATAACATCAGGTCTTTTTACATCGTACCGCTCCGACTGGCGCACACCTGTATATCTCCTTCAAAGCCTGAACGAGGAATTCGATGACCTGTTCGATGTCTCGGACAGGCATGGTGGCACATTCGATGCTCTCTCAATGAAATGGCCCCAGCCCTGGTACTGCAATCCCCCATACGGCAGGGAAATAGGAAAGTGGACATCACGGATGAATGGGAATGGCATTGCACTTCTGCCCGCAAGGACAGACACCGCTTGGTTTCATTCCGATATTCTGCCAAAAGCATCGCAGATCCGATTTATCAAAGGCAGGTTGCACTTTGATGATCGCGGCCCTGCTCCGTTTCCATCCATGATTGTTGTTTTCGGATTCAAGGAGGCCATGAAATAATGGCAAAAGACTATGATGTGACAAAGAACAGAATCAAGTTTTCATGTCTATGGGATAAGCTCCAAGATCCGGATTTCACGACAATCCGGTCATGGGATAAATCCAAAGAAGAATACTATCGGTTTCGTATAGGGCAGGAATTTCAGGTGTGGAAGATTAAGGAAATCTATCCATTCACTCTACAATACATGTTATTTCACGCATGGTTGGAAGAAATCAACGTTGTCAATCCTTTGGATATACCAACGGCGGTTCTTGCAAAGGACATACAAATAGATGGCCAAGAATCAGCAAAGTGGGCAAATATGATATTAAGAAACAAAAAAGTGATCGTACTGAAATTCACCAAAACCCGTCCTAAAGGTCAACAACGCCTAGCGGTCAGAGAGGAGTGAGTGCCAGTTGGTGGAAAAATGGAGTATGAAGAAAAATGACAAGTAGAAGAACGTGGCAACAAAGAGAGCAGCATATAGCAGAGGATCATGGGACAAAACGAAATCCGTTCAGTGGCGATACATCGCACCAGACACATTCGGATTCGTTGCATCCAGTACTGTTTATCGAGTCGAAATTGAAGAAAAAACTTCCCTTCAGGAAACTGTTTATCGATACCCGCGCCAAGGCAAGAAAGGAAAAGAAGATCCCAGTAATCGTGCTGTCAGAGAAAGGATCACCGATAAAGAGCGTCATACTTGACTACGATGACTACCTGAAAATGATGAAGCCGGAATACAGGTTCGGCACTATCAA
>JAJZYV010000308.1 GCA_021797955.1 Thermoplasmata archaeon | reverse complement strand
GTAGAAGGCCCGAACAACAAGAACAGAAAAGCATTTAGGCGTGCATATGGATTCAAATCTCAGGAAAACAGAGACAAAATAATATATCTAGTAGCAGTTGGACTGAATTTACCACCAGAATGTTAAAGAAATCCATCAATTATCAGAATCGAACGAAATCCATAAAGAATTAAGAAAGTATGAGGAAACTTGGGTGAATTGGACTAATTATTATTATTGCCTCTTCGCACTTTTGTGTGGGTTCGTATTTGAAGGTATAACTGGAATAATATAGATTTTACTGAATATATACCAATTCCGATCAAGCGCTAATCAATTCAGACTGATAACCCTTTTGGGAAAGCTCATTTTATAGTGGAATAATACCAATGTCAAGTTCTTACTCACATGAAAGTCCGATGACCCAAAAATAGAATAATGAGTGGCTATTGTTGGAATTATGAATTCAGATTTTACAGCATTAAGTAAAATTCATGAAGAATTTACCCGAAATAGTTATTTTACCGTATTTTCTTTGATGACACCAAAATTGGACTGGCTATGGATTGATATAAACAATAAAAAATATGATAAGGAAGTAAAAAATGCGAAGAAAAAGGATGTTTTTAACTTGGTAGTGAAGGATAAGGAATCAACATTAGGGTACATTAACTTGGAGGATCTTAATGATGACATAGACAAGAAACTTGAAAAAGTAAACAAACACATAATTCCATCTTCAATGCCCTTGTATGATTTAACGGCAAAGATGATAAAAGATGCCAAAAACCTTGAAAGGGAGCGCAGTCCTCTTTATTTTGTAACAAGTCCAGGTGCAGATTCTAGAGACCCAATTGGCTTAGTAACTTTGTGGGATTTAAACAGGGCGCCATCTTATATTTTTTCTTATTCAATATTAGTGTACCTTGAGCAAACGCTACTTTTCAAGATAAAAGATTCTCATAAATCATGGGAGAACCACGATTCCGTTATAAACAAAATAAAAGCAACTTATCCAAAATTGAGGTATATAGAAGATTTAGACAAATTTATTAGAGGACCACAATATAAACATAAAGCCTTGTCTAAATTGGGCCTGCCCGAACTATTAGCTTTTTATATGAATGACCCCCACATAGTGGACATGAAGGAAAAGATTATTGATGATCTGGTAAATCACTTTAAAAGTTCTGAGGGAATCAGAAATAGAATTGGCCATCCAATAAATCTATTGGTGCGAGATGACGATGATAATTTTTTAAAAGACCTTAGTATTTTGAACCGCATCTGGGATGTCGGAAGAGAGGCATTTATAAAATTCCTCGATCCAAAAGTCAGGCACTCATCTCCGTATATTGAAGAATAGTTTCTTCTTATGAATCCATTATATTATTATGGTCATTCGTTTAATCCACTTAAAAATTTAGAAACTGATTTTACCACTCTTGGATTAACTCCTTGTCCATGTTCCTTGCTATGACCTTGCCGAAGCTTTTCATGAAAGTTAAGCCCTCGAGACCTTTTGTTTCTGAAAACTTGTAGAAGAGGTCTCTAATAACTGTAATCTCCTTTTCGCCGGAGCCTTTATTTTTGAGTTCTTGGATTAATTCATTTATGTCATCAACTTCAATATTCAAAGGCGCCTTTATTCCCTTGCTCAAAGCAATTTCCTTTAGTCCTGTTAATATGGCTGCAGGATCCCTTAACAAAACCATTTCGATGTCCAACTCAGGACAATATTCAAGCAGACTTTTCAGTGATTCCGGGATGTGACCTTTGCTCTTTTTGTCACCATCTAGATATATCATTTACGGCAGGTGGACAATAGTTCCAAGCTGCTTCAGAAGATCTTCCATCTGACCACTTATATCTGACTCCCCGAGGATGAAAATTACGTAATTATTATTCAAATTCAATAGTCCAGTTTTTTCCAGCATATCGCTAATAATATCAACATCAGATTTAGCTTTCAACGAAGATTATTTTCTCTGCAATTAACATGTCTCCCAAGTTGACACCGAGTTCCTCCAGCAGAAGAGCTTTGGATTGCACTTCCGATAAGCTCTCCTTTACTCTGGTTTCATCTTTTCCTCTTGTAACAAGATATACTATATCAGGTATCACGGCCTGAATAAATATAAGAGAATGCGTAGCAATTACATATTTGTGCTCCATATGTTCTCTGATAAAATTGGCCAAAAGCTTCTCTGCTTCGGGATGTAAGTATACATGTGGTTCATCTATCAAGAATATTTTTATAGGCTCAGAAAATAATATCATTGATGCTAGATGAAGTATCTGGGCAATCCCGGTTCCACATTCGCTTATAGAGATGTTTTTATTAGCAAAATTGTCTCTAAGGGACTAGGTCACCTGGTTAGTTCCAGATGGAACATTCATAGAGCGCCAGTCTCGTAAGCTTGTTCACATAAGGTTTGAGGCAACAGATTTTCAGGGATTGATGAAAATAAAGTTGCTCTCAAGGAACACATGGATCCTGAGCATCCTCTTGCCAAATGCCCGAAGATCCGGAAAGGTATAACTAAAATACAAATTAAACTGGTAAAAATTCGGGCTGCTTTCACGTGCCACCAGTCATATGAATTGTCATGCTCGCACCATAAGCGGAATTCATCGTTTCCATTTCTTTTGACATAGATATTGAATATCCTTGAAGGCTTGCCTAGCTTGACTTCCTCTACTGTTATGTGATCGTCCATTACATTGATGTGGAACAGCAGATTGAGATGCTTTGCCATCTCTGCCTCTTCATCTGTCATTGTGAGATCGAGCTCGTGGACATCTTTGATTTCTACTGTGGGAGAATTTGCTATCTGCTCTGCTTTCATGAGTTGTTCTGCGACAAGGCGACCTTTTGGCGTCAATGAAATGAAGAAAGTTTTTCTGACTATCTTTTCTTCCCGGATATTTATTAATCCCTTCTCAGAAAGCTCTTTCAAATATCTGTCCAGAGAATATGTATTTGAAACCAGAGTTAAAAGTGACGTCTTAACCACTTCTTTTTTCTCAGAATAAAGCCCATTTAAAAGCCTTTGAGCTCTGTCAGATATAATTCCATTCTTTTCTACCAATAAGAAGTAATGATCTGGTTTCTCTATTAAATTGTGTATCATTACGTTTTGCATGTTGTATAATTTAACCTATATCTTCTGGATATTTTCATTTACAGACATAGTATTTCCTATCATTTACTCATTTTTTCCAATATAAAAACATGTTAGGATCACACTGGATAAGCGGATTTATGCACAACGGAAATAAGCCGAAATATACAAATGGAAGAATGCGGAAACATAATAATTCAGCGCAACAAAACTCATGCAACACAAAATACATGAATGCCAAGCCTGTGGAAACATTGAAAAGGAAGGGGAATCAAAGTATGAATAAC
>JAJZYV010000307.1 GCA_021797955.1 Thermoplasmata archaeon | reverse complement strand
TGCCAGATAAACAGAAGATGCAATGGACAGCAAAGCCTGGTTAGTACATATATTACTGGTGGCTTTATCTCTTCTAATGTGCTGTTCTCTTGTTTGGAGAGTCATCACATAAGCATCTTTTCCATCCTTATCTATAGTTTTACCAATTATTCTTCCAGGAGATTTCCTCACATATTCTTTCCTGAATGAGAATAGTCCCAATGTTGGGCCACCAAAATTTTGTGAAATTCCCAACCCCTGACCGTCTGATACCGCAATATCTGCTCCCAGTTCTCCAGGTGATTTAAGTACACCAAGCGATACCGGATCATAATAATAAATGAGAATGGAGTTTCCTTTGAAGCTATTAATCTCATCTATCTTACTTTCTATAATGCCATAACAGTTAGGGTTGTACACAATAATACAGCAGTTATCTTCGGTTATTTTTGATTTCAAGTCTTGAATATCAATCTCTCCCGAAGTGGCATCCAATTTATAAAATTCAAAAACAGGATTAATACCTGATCCGTAATTTTGAAGAACACTCAGATGACTCTTTAAAATGTTCTCAGGAAGTAGCACTTTCTTATTTCCATTTATCCTGTATGCCATCCTCATGGCCTCTCCCAAAGCCGTTGCACCATCATACATCGACGAATTCGTAAAATCCATTTCTGTTAATTCACATATAAGACTCTGATATTCGAAAAGTGCTTGAAGCATACCCTGAGACATTTCAGGTTGATACGGGGTATATGCAGTTAGAAACTCACTTCTACCCAATATGGAATCAACAGATGATGGTATAAATCTATCATATATACCATTACCAAGAAAATTTATATTTCCCACCTTATTTTTCCTAGCAATTCTTACAGCTTCTGATAGAAGTTCCATTTCTGTAATTCCATTTGGAATCTTCGTCAAACTTACTTTTAAGTCGTTGGGTATATCAGAAAATAATTTTTCAGCAGTATCTATTTTTAAAGTTTCCAAAATATGCTGTTCAGAATCATTCATAATTTAAAGCCCACAGTAAATCTTATTGCGCTATTTATTCTCATGCTAAGGAAAATGATTGCACAATTCCGTATTAAGGTTTTAAATAATTTTGGGTTCTCCAAATTCTCATATTCTAAGAATTTAGATGAAGGCATAATCTCTGTTCTTAAAGGACAATGCTTTCGTTTAAAATCACTTTCTTCCAGTTTTTTACGATTATTCTTATTTTTTGCAAATATACTATGCACAATTTATGATCCTAAACATTAAATTTTTCAGGTACATGTAATCTTGAATAATAAGAAGCAATACTGATAATAATGGAATCTTCAGACAAGTATGTAGAAGCTATTGCGCATCCAACCATAGGTATTGTATTGTTGGGAGGTTTGAGTGACCCTATTAACAGGATACCTCTTCATGGATCCGCAGGTATTGCGTATACGATTAAAAATAAGGAGTCTGTGTCGAGAACAAGGATCTCGTTATCAGACAAGAAACATGATTATTTGTTCAACGGAAAGACAATTGATGAAAGCTCAAGATCACCTATAGCATTCATACAAAAGTACGAAGAAAAATTGAAAAAAAAATATAAAGTTGATTATGTGAACTTTGAATCAGAAAACCAAAATATTCTAAGTGGGAGTTCAGATGCAGGGGCAGCTGCTCTAGGGAAATGCATTCAATATCTTTTGCCGGATGAAGATCCTGTCTCTCTGGAAAATTATCTTAGAATAATCTCTGAAAGTGTCGGAAGGAGTCTATATGGAGGGTTAACAGTTACAGAGGTAAGAAACGATGCCACTTACACAAGACAGGTTTTAACTGCTGAGGAGTTTGGAGACTTTGAAATAATTGCATTCACATTTCCACACGAAAGAAAGCCATCTGACGATATACATTTCAATGTAAAAAAACTCCAAGAATATTCGGACAGAGTAAAGAGTGCAAATTCTAAGCTAATTGAACTTCAAAAGCTTGCTGAGAATAAGGATATAAAAGGAATTTTTGAACTAGCCCATAAAGATACAGATGAATATCATTCAATTGTGGAAAGGGCAGGTGTCAAAATCATTACTCCAGAAATGAGATCTCTGATGGTAGATGTTAACAATATCAGAAAAAATACCTGGTGTTCGTATATCGTAACTGGAGGGAACAACGTATTCGTGGTAACAAGAATTGAAGATTCAAAATCAATTTCTGATAAACTTCAAAGAAAGGATGTGAGAATAACAAAACTCAGTGTTGCTGATTCTCCGAGGGTTACTTCTTCAAGGGTTTGAACTTTCTAATGATTTTATTGTAGGGTAGTAATGCAGCGACGAATATGAAAGCCAGTGTTAAGAAGAGATATAAATAACTGTTTTTTGCAACATCGGCCGATTCCGGCCATTTATGTTCCAACCCCAGAATATTTAGTTTTATCAGACCAATCCATGGAATCTGACCAAAAGCGACTCCCACAACTGCACTTAAGTTTACAGGTGGGTAATTGAATATTGTTTGATCTGCGGCTTCATATGAATTGAATTTTGAATTATATTCGACGTACGGCGAACCAAGATTATTATCTCCCATTGTAATAAATCCGCTTTGACCAGAGAACTTAGATACATTTATTGAGAAATTTCTGTGAGTAAAACCAATGTCATTAATAACCACACAATCTCCACAAACCTTGAGCCACGTTTGATTACTAAAATTATTTATAACTAGCTTTCCATTTATCCATTTGATATACATTATGGCACGGTGAATAATTATTGTTCCTTGTGGGCTTTTATAAAGAATCACATTTCCATACTCTCCATAGGTTGAGTAGCCCGTTTCTCTTCCTTGGATATATGTTACTATATCATTAACAGAATTCACTTTCTTTACAAAGACCATATCTCCTGTATTTATAACTCCGGGTGTCCAGTATGTGGAATGTTCCATGCTCGACGATTCAACAACAGATATGGGTGGCCATTCTCCGGCATAGAGTGAAATAGAAATGAAAATAGTAACGAAAATAATTGCGATAATTAAATAGGGTTTCTCTTTAATATTCTTAAATCTTTTATTTGGTATTTTCATATTGGTATGACCCTTAATATAGAATAGATTAAAAAATCCATGATTCTTTAATATTAGCATTTTTTTGCCTAGAAACTGTTATATCTATTGCTTACATTTACAGGATATGGCAGATAAGAAAGACGGCTTCCAATCTGGAGCTGGTTTGATTAGGTACTTCGACGAGGAAGAAATTGAAGGTCCTGCCATGGATCCAAAGCTTATAATTTATATTGGTATAGTTTTGGCTATTGTTGTGGAATTAGCACAATTTTTCTGGCCAGTTTAGATAATCTTCAGGCAGTAAAATCTTTTTCTGGTATCACTCAAGCAAACATGGACCTCTATATACC
>JAJZYV010000306.1 GCA_021797955.1 Thermoplasmata archaeon | reverse complement strand
GATCTAACCTTTGAACTTAATGTGGATTTATGTACATATAAATTAATTCACTAATTCTTGTAAATCGTAAAGACTATTAATTAACAATGAATCATTAGCAATGGAAGCTACATCCGACAGAATAATTAAAATTACTGAAATGCTTAGAATTCTGGGTTTATCTTCCTATGAAGCCCAGGGCTTTGCTGCTCTTGTTTATCACAATGTTGCTAATGCAGATACCATTGCTGATACTGCTAAAATACCAAGAACTTCAGCATATAAGGTCATGGAATCTCTAGTCCAGAAGGGTTTTGCCAAGGAAACTGAAGGCAGACCGAAAATGTTCAAACTGGAGGACCTCGATATCATAGAAAAAAGATTTCAGGGTGAGATGAGGGACCTCTTTTCTAAGCTACATGAATTGCAAGATATTATGCCTTCAAAGGGTGACCCGCAGCTAATCTATACAATTTACGGCAAAAATGTCGTCCTTGAAAAACTTGCAGAATTGATTAATCTGGCAGAGGAGGAGATAATAATTTGTACTCCCCGAGTGAAGGATATTAGAACAGAATTGAAAAAAAATCTGGATAATGCAATGAAGAGAGGTGTCAATGTGATATTTGTCACGCCTCCTAACAAAAGGGTGCCGCAGAACGCAAAGGTGTTCAGAAAAGAAGGTCTTATTGCCACTGACATTGTGGTTGACAGATCCAAGGCGCTTATTGCTGGGGCAGAACTTGATGCATGTGGATTCTCTGATAACCCCGGCCTTTCAATGCATGTGTACCAGTTTATACAGATGATAATTGAAAGGAAAGATGAACTTTCATAAAATATTATTTTAGAGAGCCACTTGAATGATGGAAATTAACTTTTCTGATAAATAACTAAATTGATTAATATAAGTATTGTGAGGTAATGTATTTGATATGAAGTACCTGTAGTACCCAAAATTATCAATCTAAGCTAGTAGAGTCTACCATTCAGAAATATCTGTCCTGAAAGGGACTTTTCTTGTAAAGCCGACCTTACACGTGGTGAAACTAAGTTCAGTAATTGTTGAGGAGATAATGTACAGAAAAGCGCTAATCTTTAAAGAATTCCTGTCTGGAGAGAGCATGGAGCGAATTAATAATGGTCTTGTTGGGATTAATGGATTTTTTGAGGTAAAAAAAGATAAATGAGAAGTTAGACATGACTTTGTGGTTTAATGATGTTTCAAAACTACAATACATATTTTATGTTAAAAGTAATTTTGTTTAAATCAATATGGCTCAAAAAATAACAGATATGATCAATTTAGGCGGACATGTTTCTACAAGCGGTGGAGTTGAGAATTCTCCTGATAGAGCTGCAAAGTTCTCGTTTAAATCATTCCAAATATTCTCAAAGAATCAAATGCAATGGAATGCTAAACCTCTTGAAAAGGAAGTAATCGATCGCTTTAAAGAGTCGAGGAAATCAAACAACATATCTAGCGTCATGATCCATGCTTCTTATCTGCTCAACACTGCAACCAGCGATACGGAATTGAAAGAAAAAGTGAGGACCGGATTGTCCCTGGAAATAGAGAGAGCAGACATGTTAGGAGCTGATCTATTAACATTCCATCCCGGGTCCAAGAAGGAAGCAACTATCGAAAAAGGGATTGAGAATGTTGTGGAAATTCTTAATTCTGTCATCAAGAAACAACAGAACGTTAAGGTGTTAATTGAGAATTCAGCTGGACAGGGTAACAGCGTTGGAAAAACCTTCCAAGAACTTGCCTCAATAATAGATGGGGTTCATCTAAAAGATAAAATTGGGATTTGCCTGGATACCTGTCATATATGGGCTGCAGGATATGACATTGTGTCTCCTGAGGGATATAAGGAAACCATGGACAATTTAAAGTCAAATCTTGGTATGAAATATCTTCTTGGCTTCCATATGAATGATTCTAAAAAAGGGAAGGGATCAGGTATAGACAGACATGAACAGATTGGGAAAGGAACTATCGGCCTTGAAGGATTCAGGAATTTTATCTTCGATGATGAAATAAGGGGGAAACCTATGATCCTCGAAACGCCTAAGGGCGAGGATGGATATATGGATGATATAAATGAACTCAATTCAATCTTAAGGTAATGATATAAATTGATAGTTAAACCTTTTAGGCCTTTCCTATACAACAAAAACTTGGAAAATGTTATGTCGCCTCCCTTTGACACGATTCCAGCGGACCAGGAAAAAGCCCTCCTTGGAATACCTTACAATGTTTCTCACTTAAGCAGGCTAAGTTGGAACAATGAAAGTTCGTATAATTTACTCAAGAAATGGATTTCTGAAGGTGTTCTTGTAAGAACCGATGAACCAGTTATGATAATAGTTTCCCAGTATTTTAAACACAACTCAGAAATGTTCCAGAGGCTGGGAGTTATATGCCTTACAGACCTGATATCCGAGGGTTCTACCATCAAACCTCATGAAGATACAATAGAGGCATATGTAATACAAAGACGACAATTGATGGAAGCTCTTAAGAGCCAGCTGGAACCTGTTTTTCTGATTTCATTTGAAAATCAACTGGAAAAGAACCTTAATAGATTAATATCAGGAAAACCGCCTGATAAAATTGTGGAAGAATCTACCGGAGTAAAAAATTACATTTATATCATAAAGGAAGAACAAAGCCTTCTCAAAATTGAGGAAATACTGAGAGGTAAGAATTCTGTCATTGCAGATGGCCATCACAGAATCAGAGCTTCAAGGGATCTATTGGAATCTGCAAAGAATCAGCAGGAAAGGGACTTTTGGAGATTTTCATTAACATATATAACATCAGTATATGAAAGGGCAATAAAAATAGGCGGCATTCATAGACTGGTAAAGGACAATAAGCATACCACTTCCTCCATATTACAAAACATTTCAGATGTTTTTAGGGTTGAAACCATAAACAATTACCACTCGGATGGAGAGATCGTTTTGTATGATGGTAAATTCAATAATTTGATACCAAAGAAGGAAAATGTCAGGAAAGAATTCCTTGATGGTAACCTCAAAGGATTATCATCCCCCTTCCTTGTTGATTACTTCATTTTTAGGAGAACCCTCAACATGAATCAGGAGTCAAAGGACACCCTAATAGAATATACAAATGATGTTGCTACTGCAATAAATTCGGTTGACAGAGGTAATGCATCATATGCAATTCTAATGCCAAGTTGGGATAAAGAAGAGTTTATGAATGAAGTTATAGCTGGAGAGATTATGCCTCCAAAGTCAACATATTTTTACCCTAAGATTCCTTCAGGTATTGCAATCGAATCTCTCTTAGGGGTTCCGCCACTGTAGCTTAGCTGGTTGAGCAGCTGATTCGTAATCAGCAGGTCGGGGGTTCAAATCCCCCCGGTGGCTTATTGTTCGAAATGCTATGTTTGTCTCTAAT
>JAJZYV010000305.1 GCA_021797955.1 Thermoplasmata archaeon | reverse complement strand
GAACTGCTGGAAAGTGACATAAGATTACAAATCATCTTCTGCTGACCTGTGCTGAGCTCATAGAGCATTTTTTCAAGCGTATCAGAAAGATCCATTTCCTCTATGAAGCCAAGAATTTCTTCTGGATCCTGCATTTTCAGTTCTGAATACAATCTGATTGTATCTGCAGTATTCATCCTTAAGAGTCGGTATACGTCTGGCAGATTCGTAGAAATTCTCAATTCATTCATTATTGTGGTTAGATTTCGACCGAAAACAGTGATATTTCCTGAATACACATTAGTTAACCCTGTAATTGCCTTTAGCAGTGTGGTCTTTCCGGAACCATTAGGTCCAACGATGGCAACCTTTTCCCCATTCACTGAAATTGAAACATCGTTCAATGCCTGTTTCCTGCTCTTTCCATAACGAACATTAATATTGTGAACTTCAAGCATTATGATACATAATTCATATGGATATATACCCGTAATAGAGTTCAAAAATTGAACTGTTCATATCACTGCATGGAGTTTCAAAAGAAATATATGAAATCGTGTGATCAATTTGGTATGAAGAAAATTCACATATGGCTGGTTAAGTGTACAAAATGCGGTTATGAATTCGAACATATCTTCCACGCATCAGATATTCTTCGTCCTCATATGTTCAATGAACTGAGATTCAAATGTATAAAATGTGGCAAAAGCGCATTTGATCCAGTAAGATCGCTTGGAACTTATGACAGGGATGAGTTTATCAGGGAACATCCCGACATTGATATTAATTCGATTCAGGATTTCAGTAATGATCCATCTTCAGAAGCTTGAATTTTATGGTTCTCACAAAAAAATAACCTTTTTAGCATTACTTTTTAAGCCACGTACTTAAATAGGCATGGGTAATTTATATTCGGTGGAAAAAAATGGCATTTATTGATGACCTAGCCTTTGAATTGTTTACGCTTGTCTTTGCCGGAGTGATTTTGCTGTACATGACACTTGGAGTGTATTATGATTACAGCAAAAAGGGAGAGAGAAATCTTGAGGAGCATATGCTTAGCGGAGTTGGTCCGTTAGCTATTGTGGGAATTGTAATGATTTTGATGGGTCTTTACAGCGAGATGACATGGCCCCTGAGCCTTGGAAGTGCAGTTCCTGCAGCTGTTGAGGCAAAATTCCAGAGTTATAATATACTCTTTTATGACCCTTACATGTTTGCTGGTATAGTAATAATTTCCTATGTCATTTCAGTTAAACTGAAATATAAACTGCAGTATGTGGGAATTCTAGCATTATTTGCTGGGATTTTTGCAATTGACTATGGGTATCAGGGATATCTCCTTAACATGACCTCTGAGCCTTTGGGAATGCTTTTGATGTATATTGCATTTGGAGCAGTTGGAATATTGTCATTCCCAGTGACATTAATTGTTGATACTGTTCCGGGAAGCAAGGAAAAGATTTGGAAAGGCTGGATGATATTACTCGTGCTGTTTTGGATCGCACTGCTTGGTGCAATAGTAGCAACTGCGTATATAGGTCTGAGCGCTATTCCACAGCATTTGCTAACAGCACCGTAAAATTTTTTAATTCCAATATTTAATTTTTTTTCCATTTCATTTGCTTTGTAGCGTTTTCTGGCTCCATAAAATAGATTAACCGAGGAGCATATCTCACTGCATCTTTAGTTTAGAGGGGGGCGGTGTAAATTATCAACATCAATAATCTTAGAAAGGTATATTCTGACCATAATGTTGCGCTGAAAGATATCAGCGCGGAAATGTCCTCAAGAATTACCACGATAATAGGCAGGAATGGAGCAGGAAAGACAACCCTCCTGAGAATTCTTTCAACTCAGCTCATGCCAACATCCGGAAAGGCCACAATATTTGATCTTGATGTTGTTCATCAGGCAAAGGAGATAAGAAAGAGAATTGTGAGCATTCCACAGGAGGCCTCGACAATTGGCATTTTGACTCCCATGGAACAGGTGTCCATGTATCTGGTGGGAAGGGGATTCTCATCTGCAGACGCAAAAAGAGCTACACTTGATGCGCTTGATGCTGTTGGCCTTCATGACGCAAGGAACAACCCTGCTGATACCCTCTCAGGCGGCATGAAGAGAAAATGCTTTGTGGCAATGGCCCTTGCAGCGAATGCTGATATAATTTTCCTTGACGAACCTACAACCGGTCTTGATCCAATATCAAGACTTGAGGTGTGGTCAGCCATAAAGCAGCTTAAGGGAAATGTAATTCTCACAACCCATTATATGGAAGAGGCTGAAAAACTGTCTGAGGAGGTCTTTCTGGTTGAATCAGGATCAATAATAGACAAAGGAACTGTCAAATCACTTTTGAAGGGGTTCGAAAACAAGGTGCGAATAGAAAGCTACAGGAAGATGGATAATGCATTCAGGGTGGGGACAATTTATATAAAATATGTGCCACAAGATAATGCTTCAGAATTCATAAAAGAGGGAGATAATGTTCGTAAAATCTCTTTGGATGATCTTTTCATTATGAGAGGTGTTGACATTGAATCTTAAATTCATCTTCACCTTTGCCTGGTACTACGGATTCAAGATCATTAAGAGGGCGCCATCTTATATCATTGCATCCCTGACCACTCCTCTTTCTTTGCTGTTTGTGGTATATATTCTTACATCAGGTGCCCTGGTAAAGTATGCAATTGTTGGAGGAATGATAACGCTAGTGGCATCTATCGGACTTCAGAGTGCAGGAGACGCCACATTTTTAAGGCTCCAGCTTCGTCTTCAGGATCTTTATGTGGCAAGCAAAGTTTCTCCAACAGATTATATGATGGCACTTACCCTTAGTTTTCTTGCCTTTTCAGTTCCAGGAATAATTGTTTATGTCTCTCTTGGCGTTTTATACAACCTTTACAGTCTCTTTGATTCTCTTATCATGCTATCCCTGATTGTTATTCTTATCTTTTCCACTTCTGCAATTTCCTTTATAATTTCCAGCGCGGTAAAACACGTGAGAAATGTTTGGGGCATAGTTTCTGTCCTATCAATAATAATGACGGTAATACCTCCAACCTTTTATCCTTACACAGATATAATGTCCAGAAACGGCGGAAATATAATCATATATCTGATGTCGTTTTCTCCGGCAACACCTGCAGCAATTCTTGCACAGTTTGCGTTTGGACTCCAACCTATTGTTTACAATACACTATACACAATGATGGGTATTCTATTAACTGAAACTGTTATATATTTTGCAATAGCAAGGTATCTTACAAGGTGGAGAGAGAACTAAAAATTTTATTGGGCCATAAGGCCCCTCTCTATTAATTTAAAAAATTAGAACAATTTCTGTGCTTCAAAAACTGTGTGCTTTGTAGGAGGATTTACCTGCTTAAGCAATCCAATCATATCGTTCTTGCTTGGTGCTTCCCAGTTGCATA
>JAJZYV010000304.1 GCA_021797955.1 Thermoplasmata archaeon | reverse complement strand
GAACTAAGTTTCCAACTAATGACCAAGGAAAAAAGTATAAATGCAGAATAGACAATTGTGATTACTATACGACCAACATCTGGGGTGAATTGAATTACACCAGATATACCTAATACAAAAAAAATAGTTATTATTGGCAATACAGTGAAAGCATCATAATCGTAGTAGTACAATTTACGAAGTTTTTTCAAAGCATTATCTAAGTCCTGATTTTCATCCCTCAACAATTGGATAATTCTTTTTCTGGAAAAGAATGAAGGGATATTACTTCTGGAAGAAAAGAGCACGAAAATGCTAAATACTGCTCCAAGGAAATAAATAAGGTTATTAATGGAAATATACATACTCTAACTGGGTTTAATCTATTTCTCTATTAAGGATTTTCTAGTATACCTATTAGATGATTACATTCAAGGCATCAGCTACCTTTTCATACCAGTAATCAGCCTGCTTTGCTTTTGAAAGATAGTGCATTGAACCAACAGAACTTGATGCTCTACCTTCTATGAAATCTGCTACTCCTTCTGGAACATTGTTGTAAATGAGGAAGTTGTAGAACCATTTGCGAAGGTACTTTGGATTCAAGCCAGATTTGCTTATCTGATGTGTTATGGTGTCAACATGTAAGTAGAATTTGTGAAGCTCTGACACCATCTCTTTAGGCATGTAAATGTAGAATGAACTCTTATGCCTTCTGTTATAGTGCAACTGATACTTAGCAAACTTTTCTTCCACAATCAACTTTGAAGGTTCGTATTCCTTAACCATCTTCACCAATTCAGTGATTCTTGCACCTGAAAATGCAAGGAGTTTGAAGATAGTCTGGAAGCGCTTATTCTTGAGTTGTTCGTATGCACTTACGACTTCATCGTTGGATGGGATGTAATTGTCTGCTTTGGATTGCTTTAGAGGTAGTTTCTTTTTGAATCTTGCCACCTGTTCATCGCTTAACAGAGATTTTTTGGAGAGGTAATTGAGATAACTTCTTGCCGCTATACTCTGCGTGTCAGTTATATTGTCTGCAATATCGCTGATATCCTCGCGTATAAACCCTGTTAATGCGTTCATCAAGTCTTTTATGTAGCCATAGGACAATCCCTGTGAAATCAGCCATTTTTCATAATCACGTTTGTGCTTAATGAATGCTGGTATGGAATGATGCATTCCAGAGTTTTGTTTCTCCAATGCAAAAACATTACCTTCTACAAATTCCCTTAACTTTGATTCAAGGAATTTCGACAGGTTCAACCCTTTAGCTTTTCCATCCTCTATTAACTGTTCTTCCACATATAGCGTCACAATTTTCTTCATTTGCTCACTAATTTGATTATTTTATAGTTGTAGAACAATATTGTTTTAAAAGGTAGGAGTGAGGGACGGTATCACTCTTTTTTATAATAGGAAGATTTAAATATGATACCGTGTTTTATTTATAATGAGGAAAGGAATAACAATTTTCGGAATACTTTTACTCATAATTGGCTTTATAAGTCTGATAATAGGGTTCCTTGCGTATTCTAACTATAATACATTAGTAAATTCTTATGGAGGACTTGGCCTTTTGAGCCAAAGTGTCCGTAATCAGGCACAGTCTGATTACAATGTTGGAGTAGCTGGAATGTTAGTCGGTGGAATATTTGTAATAATCGGGATAGTTCTTACCATAGTGGGTTTCAAAGCGAAGTCTAAAAAGGAAAAAAAAGCAGAAGCAGAAAAACAATAACTGGGAAGTAATGATTTTCCAGTAGCCATTTTCCCTTGTTTTAAGTATTGACGAATTGTAATTCGTAATCAGCAGGTCTGGGGTTCAAATCCCTCCGGCGGCTTAGCTTACAGGATGGTTTTTATATAATTTTATACGGTTATTTTTAATTTTCTGAAGATCATACCTTTTTGTAGGTTTGCGGCGATTGATTATATTGAATATTCCCATGGTAACTATTGATACGATATAAAGATATAATGCGACCTGAACCTATTCTCTCGTCATTTCTCCTGTGGTCTTTCATAATTCCAGGTTATCTTTCGGTCTTTGAAATCATCAAGAGTTGACAATTTGTTCTTCCTTATGTCAATATGTGCATATGTTCGTAACAGACAAGGTATCTGACGATGATGCAATTGCCGTGTTCTGAAAGGATATGAATGATTTCTAAAACTTTCATGCGCATATCATTATGTTTCCTCTAATATGGGATAGATTCGAAACTCTCCTTGGAATGTCTTTACCATTGATCAGATGTTATTCTCCATTATATTGTCATATAATTGCCCTCATAAGGTGTAATTATGGAGATGCACGACAGATGAATATATGCAGTCTGGTGACTGGGTGTTGCATAAGGCGTAAAGATTGATTTAATGGAAATGGATCACTATCGCTGGAAGTTAGTTGATTGTACAGGTCAGGGTAAAACACGGAAAACCCAGTATAAATTCTGAGGGCAACAGACTCGTGGTTTTTACAAATGAACCAAGAGAGAACGGCAAAGCCAACGCTGACGTACTGAGACAGCTTTGCATCCACTTTGGTGTTGAGTGTTCCAGGATTAAAATCATCAGAGGGCTGAGATCAGCGAATAAGACAGTAAGAATCATAGATTGAAAGTCTGAATGCATAAATCATAATGCCTGAAGGTGAATTTCCAAAGCGATGGCTTTTCATTGATGCAGGATTTATGCCATCGACGTTATTTTCTTCTTCCGCATCCCTGTACTGACAGGCCTGCGATTATAAACACTGCAAGGAGAACCCTGCTGACTGTAAAAGTGGATATTCAGCGGGCGGAAGATCTGTAATTTAGAAAATCAGGCTGAGAAATATTTTTCCCACTTTGAAAACCTATCTGTGATATACGAGAAAAAGATCTAGGGTCAGCAGATAATGGCTATCATCCGTTTACCTTCACTTCGGCATAACGATTGTAGCGCATTTCTATGAGCTGATATGAGAAATATTCTAAGGATTTTCGCTCATCTGATGGTTGGCATGAAGCTGGAACAGGGAAAATATTCAAGCGGAGAGGCTTTTGAGCCTCTCGGCAAGCTTGGATATTTCTTCTTTGTTTTCCTCTATTTCAGATGGGTCAGATGATTTGAGGTCCTCCAGAAGCGAAAGGTAGTTGCCGATTTCAGCGACGACTTCCGACACAGTCCTTGGAGACTTTCCTTCAAATAATCCGGCTATTCCAGCATTGGCCTTCCCTTCCTTTGTAAGTTCGTACTTTCCATCCGCTCTCTTCTCAATCAGTCCTTCCTCGGAAAGAGTTTCAAGCATAGGATATACAGATCCGGGCGATGGACGCCACATACCCATAGTCTTTTCCTCTAGCGCATCCATTATCTCAGCCCCATTCATAGGACGTTCCTTGAGCAGGTACACCACCCATAGCCTGAGTCCTCCCCTCATGTGCCTCATT
>JAJZYV010000009.1 GCA_021797955.1 Thermoplasmata archaeon | reverse complement strand
TGCGAGAGAACCATTCACTGCAGCTGGAACGCTTCCTATGACAGGTGCATCCATATAATTGAGACCTAACTCTTCTGCATACTGATGATTTTGGATAGACTGCTCGTACGAAATTGTGGACATATCAATTAGAATTTTTCCTTTTCCACTATTTCCTATTTTCCTCAAAATTTCCATGGATGCCGTGGAGTCTGTTACAATCATAAAAACAATGTCTGAAGTCGATAATACCACATCTGGACTTTCCTTTGCTTTTTCCCTGAGATGCGTGGGAATATTTTCCCTTGTTCTGTTGTAGCATGAAGCTAAGCCGAACGATCTTTCTATTTTTTCTGAAATGGGAATACCCATCCTCCCGAAACCTATAAAACCAATTCTCATCATAATTATACCTCATAAACAGAGGAGCCAACTAGCTGTCTGGCGCATTCAATGCTCCTGTATCCAATATTTCTATTATCCAGATGGTCTCTTACTGTCTGATACGCAGTTTCTATCGTATTATTTTCATCTGATAGGTGCAGTAGTATGAGACCTGATGATCTCTGACTGACATTTTCCAAAACCTGGGCACACTGTGTGTTTGACATATGTCCCTGATTTCCCATTATTCTTCGTTTCAGCATCTCTGGGTATGATCCTGTTCTTAGCATTTCTGTATCGTGGTTCGCCTCCATGGCTATTAGATTGGATCCAGAAACTATGTCACAGTAATCCATTGGAAAATATCCTAAATCTGAAAAAAGAGATATTTTCACACCCTTTCTTTCTATGACATAACCTACCGGATCGATTGCATCATGGGAAACAGAAAGGGGCTTTATGTAGAAATTACCAATCAACAGATCTTCCCCGACGTTGAAAGCTTTATCCAGTTTCATAACCATTTTTGTTTTGTACCTGAGGTATATGTCCGCTCCAAGAAGACGTGACGCTGCCCCTAAACCGGAGCTATGATCCGAATGTTCGTGTGTGATCAGTATGGATTTTGTTTTTTCCTTAAGATTTAATTCTTCCATTCTTTTGTTGAATTTTTTAACAGATATTCCAAAATCAATGACGATCACGTCGTCCTGGTCCCATATCACTGTACTGTTTCCCTTGCTTCCACTGGAAACAACGTTAAACCCCACACCTGTCAATGAAAATATATTACAGACACTTTCTTAAATGTTTACTGGGTAGACCCATGGATGCTTGTCAGAACGGTCACCAAGTTAATCTACTTCTTACTTATGTAGATATTCAGCCTATGAGAAAGCCTTTTGTAAGAGCAGGACTCATTTTAATTATCCTTGGGATAGTTATGGTGGTTGCAGGAATAAGTTTAACTTCTGACTATCTTACTGTAAGTCACACATTTACAATAAAGAATTCAATGTATGACTCCAGAGAAATGAACATAACGGCCAATGACGGGTTTATAGGCCTGGAAGGAAATGCGACATTTTATTTGATCAAGTCAAGTGATCTCAGTTTGGTGAACTCCTCGAATATCAAGCAATATTCGCTTCCTGGAATAGGAAATAATAGTTTTGGGTATTCAACGGAATTTCTGGAAGGAAAGGGTTCTTATTATCTTGTTTCAATAACAAGACCCCAGAGCGGAACCGCTTATTCATTCACGAGTAACTTTGGAACATTTACGGATTTGGGAGTAATACTTCTGATAGGTCTATTGGTAATAGGGGTTTCATTTATCATACTGGTAGTTGGAATGGTAATGAGATCAAAGAAACCTCCAAGTTTGGACAATGAAAATGGAGTTTAAGGTATTATATGATCGAAATCAACCATTTAAAAAAGGTTTATAAGGGTGGAAAAACCGCAGTGGACGACATATCGGAAGTTATTGACAAACGAGTTTGCACTTTGATTGGAAGAAACGGCGCAGGAAAGACAACACTTTTAAGAATGCTGTCGACTCAACTCTATCCTACATCAGGTTCGGCTTTGATAAATGGACTTGATATTGTTAAAGATGCACACAAATTGAGGAAAGTCCTTGCGAGCATACCACAGGAAGCATCCCCACTTGGTATCCTGTCCCCTTACGAACAGGTTAACATGTACCTTTTAGGCAGGCGATTTAGCATATCCGATGCAAAGAAATCTGCACTGGAAGCCCTGGAGGTCGTTGGCTTATGGGATGTTAGGAATAAACCATCAGATACCCTAAGTGGTGGGATGAAAAGAAAGATGTTTGTAGCTCTGGCACTGGCCTCCAACGCAGATCTTGTTTTTCTTGATGAGCCAACTACAGGATTGGATCCACTGTCAAGGCTCCAGGTATGGTCCGCAATAAAGAAACTCCAAGGTAACATAGTACTCACGACTCATTACATGGAAGAGGCCGAGAACCTCTCTGAAAAGGTTTATCTTCAGGATAATGGGAGAATAATAGACAGAGGAACGGTGAAACAGCTGCTTACAAGATTTAAAGGGAAAATTAGAGTGGAATCAAATAAGGATCTGAACGATTCGTTTAAAATTGGCGGACTTTTCGTGAAATATGATGATATTGAAAACTCCGACTACTATGTCAGAGAGGGCTTTACTGTAAAGAAGATAACTCTCGACGACCTATTCATAATGAGAGGTGTGGATCTTGAATCTTAAATTTATATTGTTTTTTTCATGGTACTATGGAATTAAGATTATTGTCAGGGCTCCATCATATATTATTGCTTCACTGGTCACTCCTCTAACATTGCTATTCGTTGTTTACGTTCTCACTCAGGGAACACTTGTTCAGTATGCTGTTGTGGGAGGAATGATAACGCTGATTGCATCCATTGGACTGCAAAGTGCTGGAGATGCAACGTTTATGAGGCTTCAACTGCGAATACAGGAAATGTATGTTGCCAGTGAAGTTACGCCGATAGATTATATGCTGAGTATGACTTTAAGTTTCCTCGCTTTTTCTATACCCGGAATAGTGGTTTACGCTTTCCTAGGTGCCTATTATCATTTATATGATATCATAACTGCTCTCTATATGATATTCCTAATTGTGATACTTATTTTATCCACATCTGCCATCTCTTTCATAATATCAAGCATGGTAAATCATGTAAGAAATATATGGGGAATTACATCCATATTGTCGATTGTGATGACCGTTATCCCGCCAACCTTCTATCCGTATACCTTCCTTGATGGCAAATTAGGAAATTATGGATTGATTTATGCAATGTCACTCTCACCAGCTACGCCCGCAGCTGTTTCTGCACAGATGGTATTTGGATTGGAACCGTGGAACAATGGACTGTTTACAGCCATGTTTCTGGTAATGATTCTTGAGACAGCTGTTTACTTCGCCATAGCGAAGTATTTGACAAGATGGAGAGAGAATTAAAAAACTTATGATATAAATATATCCTATTATTTAATTACCTAATCGTGACGGTTGACGTTCAAAAGTATACCCTGAACTTTGATTTTACAGCAACAGACGGTTTCAAAGCAGTTGAAATTATAGACTTAATGACTCGTGACGAAAATATATTTTTGGACTGCAAAGGAATGAATATAAGAAGTGTTAAATGCAAAGATGAGGAGTTAAAATTTAACTATGATGCCGATAAAAAAAAGTTAGGAATTCAGATTCCTATAATTGAAGGGAAAAATAGTATTGAAATTAATTATGAATCTCAGTTTACTAAAGGAATAACCGGAATTTACCAAATCCAGAGAAAAGATATAGATATGATTAGCACTGAGTTTGAACCTACTGGTGCGCCTTTTGCCTTTCCATGCTTCGATGAACCATCCATGAAAGCAGTATTTTCAATATCCATGAAAGTGAAGGATGGATATGAAGGAATAAGCAATATGCCAATAGAGTCTGCTCAAAATGTAGAAGGCGGAAAGATAATTACCTTTAAGGATACACCGAAAATGTCCACATATTTGGTATATATCGGTGTTGGAAAATTTACAACGAGAACCATCAAACATGGGGATGTTCATATCACACTGGCAGTACCTGGAAGTGAACTTAGAAGTGATGACTACCCACTTGAGGTTGCGGCAAAATGCCTTGATTTCTACAGCGAATATTTTGGAATACCTTACGACCTGCCAAAACTGCATCTTATAGCTGTACCAGATTCTGCAGCCGGAGCAATGGAAAATTGGGGAGCGATAACGTTCAGGGAAGATGCACTGCTGCACAATGAAAATTCAGACACTTCATCAAGAATTTACATTACAACAACAATAGCGCACGAACTTGCGCATCAGTGGTTTGGAAATCTTGTTACAATGCAATGGTGGAACGATTTATGGCTCAACGAAAGTTTTGCAACATTTATGTCTTCTCTGTGTGTAAACACTATTTATCCAGAATACGAGGAAATTAAAGCATATTATCTTAAGAAAACTGTTTCCTCCATGAAACTGGACTGCCTGAGCAGCACACATCCCATAGACGTTAAAGTAGAAACTCCAGAAGAGATCGAAGAAATATTTGACGAGATAAGTTATGGAAAAGGTGGCAGCATTCTCAGAATGATACATAAATACGTAGGAGATGAAAAATTCAAGGAGGGTTTGAGAAACTACCTTAACAATTTCAAATATGGTAACGCAACAGGCCGTGAACTTTGGAATGGAATTGGAAATGCATCAGGATTGCCAGTAGATTCTATTTTGGAAAGCTGGATTGGATTGGAGGGTTTTCCCGTTGTGAAGGTCAAATATGATGGAACAAAACTCGAACTAGAACAGGAAAAATTTGTACTTGAAGAACAGAAATCTGATAAAATTTGGAAAATACCTCTTTTCATCTGGAGCGAAAGCGGATTAAAGACCATTCTGATGGAAGAAAAGAAAATGGAGATCCAAATTGAGCAGCTTAAGGGAATAAATGTGGACGGAACTGGGTATTATTTGACACTTTATGAGGAATGGGAACCGGAAAGAATATCGAATAGTACGAGCCTGGACGAAGCTTACAGGGCTAACAACGGTTATTTCATGTTCATATCGGGACTTAAGAATTTTGACTGGTTTTCAGATTTATGTGTAGAAATGGCTGAAAATGGAGAAAGTCCGGCCACTACATTGACTGTCAGGAATTTGCAATATATGCAGGCAATAGTGGGAAAATCTGCCAAATTCCAACGAATTGCAAACAGTGTTGCCAAAACCCTCATAGAAAGATATGAAGATTCTACAAAACTGAAAACGATGGATGTATTGACATTAAAAGAAGCTAATGTTTTACTCGCTTTTAATGATCAGGAGTACGCCAGTGAAAAAGCGAGACTGTTTAAGAATTATTTTCTAGTGAGCCCTGATGATCGCGAGCTCATTTCTGTCAGTAAAGGATTAACAAGCCATGAAATTGATGATATGGTAGAGGCCTATCTTATAGCTACAGACGATACTGATAAATACAATATTATGAATGGGATGACGAGAGCTTCCGGAAAAAAGAATTTCAAGAAAATTTTGAAGATGATTGAAGAGGCAATAGTGAAACCACAGGACGTTCCATTCGCGATTTTCTCATTGATGAAGAATGAGGATGCAAGAAAGTTTATGATTTCCATATTTGAGGATTTAATCGAAACTGTTAAGAATTCCATAGGAGAAACGGGTATCCTATCAACTGAAGTTTCGGTAGCAATACCGTATTTAGGTTTGGAGAATGAGAGGAAGATAAAAAAGAAAATTGCTGACATGGATCAAAAGAGCATCGGAATGGGTGTTAAAAAGGGCAATGAACTTCTAAAAGTCTTCAAGATGATAAAATCATTCGCATCTTAAAGTCTCTTTAATTTAGAAATAACTTCAGAGGGATCGTCGCAAATAAAGTCTGGCTCTTCCAGTCTTAGAATGTTCTCAAGCCCGGGACCCCATGTCACTCCAATGCTTTTCATTCCCGCCGCTCTTGCTGCTTCAATATCGTAGGGCTGATCCCCTATGTATACAGATTGCTCTGCTGTAAAACCCAGTTGAGAGATGCATTTTTTTAATGGTTCGGGATGTGGTTTATGGTTCTCAGTATCTTCCTGCCCGATTATACACTTGAATAATGAAGATATGCAGGTTTTATCTAAAAAGTATTTCGCAGTAGTTCTGTGACTTGAGGTCACTAATCCGAGTGAGTATTTATGTTGTGTCAATTCCTTTAACATTTCTAATACTCCAGGAAAGAGTTCAATTTTATGAATGCTTTGATTGAAAATATCCCTACCTATAACGTAAGCTTTTTCTCCATTTTCCCCATACTTTTCCCGCATTATCTTTTGCACAGGTCTCCCGATGAGAAGTGAGTGTTCCTCATCTGTCAATTCCCTACCAAATATCTGTTTGAAACCAATACTTGTTGCTTCTCTGGAAATTGATTCCGAATCCAACAGTGTACCATCCATGTCTAAAATTACGCAGTTTATCATCTGATCACTTCAAGTCATACTCCACTATCTAAAATTATTTGGAAAAATTTACCCACAATTCCCTCATCCCGTACACAATAGAACTGTTTTGCGGTATCATTGGTCTTTCTCTGAGAATTTTATAGGAAGAAAAGTTCTCAGTGAGGTACTCCAGGGTCAATTTGGCTTCAAGTCTCGCGAGAGGTGCTCCCAGGCAATAATGGATACCTTCCCCGAAGGCTATATGCCTGATATCTTTTCTATCCATTATGAATTTATCTGCATCTGGGAAAACTTCTTCATCCCTGTTGGCTGAACCAATCCATGGAACCAGTATATTTCCTTTCTTTAAAGCATAACCGTCTAAATCCATATCCTTATTTGCCACTCTGTAGATTGACTGTACCGGGCTGCGGTACCTCAGGACTTCTTCAAGTGCACCTTTGATCTGCGACCTATCCGACTTAAGAGATTCAAACGTTCCCTTATTCTCATCCAATGTTAAAAGTGCGTTTGTAAGAAGATTTGTTGTTGTTTCATTCCCAGCCACTAACAAGAGAACAAAAAAACCAAGGCTTTCCATAGTTGACAATTTTTCTCCATCCACCTCTGCACTTATTACTGAGTGCACTAAACTATCATCCGGATTTTTTCTTTTCTCTTCCATAAGGCGCTGGAAATAGGATATAATTTCCTTCATTGTTGTCTTAAAATCTCCTACGCTTTCTTCATAACCACCTATTATTGTATCTGACCATCTTTTGAATCTATCCATGTCCTTTAATGGAATTCCAAGCATGTTGGCTATGATGGTTATTGGAAGTGGCGATGTTAGAGTTGATACTATATCTACGTCTTTTCCACCTTTTCCATCCATCAAATTTTCCGTAATTTCCCTGATGTTGGGTTCCATTTTCTCAATAGCCTTAGGAGTAAAGGCCTTCGAAACAATGTTTCTTAATTTTGTATGGCTTGGTGGATCTAAGTTTATTATGCTTTCAGAGATTGGTCCTCCTGCAGGGTTAAACGCTTTGCCGAACTGGGAAGAAAACTCATTAAAATTTCCCAGGACTCTTTTCACGTCATGGTACTTGAAAACATTAACGAGATTGTACTGGTTGTCCATAAAAACTGGTCTTTCTCTTCTCATCTTTGAGTACCACGGAAATGGATTCATCAGATCTCTGCTAGTTTCTTCCATATGTTGACATAATTCTATCAATCAAAAACCTATTCAATTTGATCTCAAGTGAAAAGTGACTTACCTGATGAAATTATTGAGAAACTTTATTATTCACTTTTTAACTGAATGCCTAAGATGAAGATAGTTTGGGCTTACCTAGTGAAGGCGTTATCTGTAATTGCAGCCCTTATGATGATTTCTTCTGTTATTTTAGGATTTCCTAACACAAACACTGGGATGACTGGGGGTGAAAAAGGCAGTGGTAATGGAGTGGTTTCTCTCGGTTCAAGAGTAGATATCCCGTGTGCACAGCATATCAACGTTTCAGGAAATTTTAAAGATTATTTAGGGAATCTGCAGGTTTTAGTGACATTTGCACTATCTAACCAGACAAGGCTATCAGCATATCTTAAGGGACTTTCAACACCCAGTTCTCCGCTCTATCATAGTTATATGACAAGATCTGAGTTTGCAGCTAACTTTTCCATATCCGCTTCATCCTATGAAAGGGATTTAAATTTTTTCGAAAGTTTTTCTGGTGTCCAGATTAGAACTTACAGTGATAGAATTTCTATAAAAATACAGGGGAATGCAAATGCCATAGAATCCATTTTCGGAACAAAAATAGTGAAAAGCGGTATAAATAGTGTTTATTTTCCCAATGCTCCTCCAAATTTGCCATCTTCAATTGCAGGTCAGGTTTCTCAAATTTCAGGTTTGACTGATGCTGGTGTTGCCATGATGTCACCTCTTTCCATGACTTGCAAATTACCTTCCAATATAACTACACAGACGGGATACCCTAAACCAATCACTACCAGCAATGGGCAACAATATGTGTTTGGTTCTGAACTCCAGGTTGCCTACAGTGAGCAGTCATTATTTAATATAACATTTCCAACTGGGGAAGTCATCGCAACCATACTTTGGGCGGGAAATTCCTCCACTGGACAACATGTGGCCCCATTTGACCCAACTGATGTTTACAATTATTATAATTCTACCTTACCTTCAGGAGAACCGCACTCAAAGATATATGGCGTTCCATTGGACCATGCGGTACCACCCGGCCCATCTGCGGACGAAGATACAACCGGCGCATACATAGAAAATACACTTGATTTGGAAATGGTGGGAAGTATGGCTCCAGGATCTTCCATATTTAACGTATATGGTCCTCAACCAACAGAGGCTTGCCTCAATTCTGCTCTGGCGTTTATCCTGAATCCCTCACAGAAATATTCATCTCTAAACAATGTGTCAGTTGTCTCAAATTCCTGGGGAACACCAGAATTTAATGACACGACTTGGTATGAATATCTTCAGGAAGCTCAGGCGAGAGGAATTTCTATTCTGGCCAGCAGCGGAGATTCCGGGAATAATCCCTCCTCTTCTGAATATCAGACCAATCCAAACTATTCCAATGATTTTTTGAATTTTCCTGCTTCAATGGCATACAACTATTTCGGCATCACTTCTGTTGGAGGGACAAGTTTATTCCTTAACAGCAATCTTCAGATAAAGAGCCAGGTTGCGTGGTATGAAACTATCGAAGAGTCCATATTGGGATTATTTAAAATCGGAACACCTGTAGGAAGTGTTGGGGGAATAAGCCAGGTTTTTCCTGAAACTCAGTGGCAGAGAAATACTGAAGCGAATAGTGTTATTGGTGGGAAGGGATTGGGAGTCCCCGACATAGGGGCCATTGCAAACAATACAGCAATGTGCATATCAACCAATGGACAGAGGATTCTAAGTGGTGTGGCAGGAACGAGTATTGCCTCACCGGTTGAAGCTGGTATAGTTTCCGAAATTGATGCCGTGTTAAGAATGTATGGAAAACCTTCTTTGGGATATCTAAATCCAATGATCTACAGCATTGCAAATAGGCAAATGTTTGGACCAACCGGATCGATTTCGTTTCTGAACAAAAATAATTTTGATTCAGCCCTTCCTCTATATCCATTCTTCAATGTACATAAGGGAGCAAATGATGAATACGGTGCAGAAAGAGGGTATAATCTTGTAACTGGATGGGGATCAATCAACGCATACAATCTCACCGTATTTCTTTTGAACAGTACTTTTGCATATGACCCCAATTCTGTATCCAGTATTCAGGAAATTGTTAACATAAGTTCAGCGTTTGCAAATTCAACCCTAAGTGGCAAAACTGAACGTGGATTTTCTGTTGATCAGATATTTTATCTCGCCGATGCACTTGGATCACTTTTATACAAAATCATATCATTTGAAAATTTCACGCAACTTCAAAACGGTTCTTATATTATGAGTTATGGTCTAATCAGTTGTTTTCCATATACCAGTTCATCAATAAAATTCCAGGCATACAATAAATCAGCAGGTTCAGACATAATGAATTCGATTGACAAATTTACCTACAAAGTAGGAGATTCTCTTATAAACAATAGAAACGTAATGGGTTCGATTCTCCTTTTTGAACTGGCGGGACATAAGATATCCTTAAATGTTCCAGGATCGTCATATATCGTAGGGGGAGGAAACTATTCCTATGAACCAAATACCTTTTCGGATTCCGGAATACCAAAAAGGATTGTAGAGCAATCTGGCGTACTTGATCCCCAGAGCACTCTAACGTCTCTGTATCCCAATGGTGATGTGACATTTTCAAAAAATACTGAAATATGTATGCAAACTTATCAGATGCAGACCGGAAAAAACAGTTACCAGAGCACAGAATCGTTGCCATTTACTGGAAGCAGTAAAAGAATTCCCGCAAATGCATACAATATTTCATTCTCGGAAACAAAAGGGAAGTGGAATATCACTTATTCGACTGGATCAATAGATCAGGGATTTTATTCTTTTATTCCATCTTATGGGAGAATATTTAAGGAAACTGGATTGGGAAACGGACAGTTCTGGAAAATAAAATTAGACAATCTGACAGAAATTGCCACCGGAACAGAATTTTCCCTAAATTTGAGTAATGGAACATACACTGGAATCATAAGCGGCTCCTCAGACTTTACCGCAATTCCGGATAACTACACATTTACCGTGTGTGGTAAAACCAACAGCGTGATTTCGGTTGAATTTGAAAGTTTATACAATCAGACATTGTTGAAACAAATTTCCAAAATTAATCCTGTCGCCAATATCACAACAAGTGCGGAAAAAATTCGTTTGAATTCGAATAAAATAGTAAACGAAAAAAGAGTTTCATCATCACTTGTTGTAGATCCTCTCCTTAATAGAATGTTCTACCTTGATACAAATCTGTCAAAGATTTATGCGCTAAATTCCGTAAGCGGTTCTGTAATCACTGTATTAAACTTTAACCAAAAAGTTGGTTTGGAAACATTGATCTTTCAGAATTCCAGTGATATGTTATATGCTTATTCTGAGAATACAGGAAACCTTTCTGAAATAAATCCAAATAACTTGAAAATCGAAGAAAACGTATCTCTTTCAGGCTTTCCTGGGGTATATGCCACAATTGAAGGCGGGATTGGAAACTTTCAGGTGATTGCATTTAGCCCACAAACGGGATACTTTGGAGTTGACTTTGTCAATCGGAGTGTTTCAAAAATAGTTAGCAACACTGGGAATTATAATGATTATTCATATTATTTTTACGCTAAAAATGGAAATGTATATTCTGTAAATGAAAGCTCAAATGAATTGGTTATTCTGAATGTCAGCTTAAAGATTCAAACCACTATTTCACTTCCTTCCGGATTTGATCCCCAATCTGTTTTCTATTCGGGTTATGGTCAAATCCTCTATCTGTCTGGCAAGTATGGTAATTCTTATTCATTATTGTCTTACAATTATTCGAATGGAGATGTTGGGACTCCAGTCAAGGTTAACAGTTTAGGAATTGCATCCTCCTATGATAAACTCAATGGGTTAACATATATTCAGACAGCTGGAAACCAAACAATGATCTACATAGTCAATCCGTCAAATTTGACAATCTTTGGAAGCGCCCCTTACCTTTTGAATGGTGATACAAATGTTCCATTGCAAGGTATAATTTTTAACTCCGAAATACAGGATATATTCACGGCATCGAACAATGGAGAGATATACAAATACAGGGTACAACAGTTCTTTAGGATAACTTTCGAAGAACAGGGCTTGCCGCATTATATTAAATGGAGATATGATATAATTGGAGTTGGAAAATCAAAATTCATAGGAACAAATTCGACCAATTTGGAAATACACAATGGAACATTTGCCCTCGAGGGAAACTCAAATGTTGCTGCTTTCATCTTGTATCCATATCAAATTTCATTTACCGTTAACGGAAAAAATATGACAACAATGCTGAATTTTACGTATTCGTATCCAGTTACATTTTCTGAAAATGGGCTGCCATCCTATATTAGTTGGTATGTAAACATCACGAATATTAAACCATCGGGAATAATATTCGCGAACTCTTACACAGCTATGGTTCCCAACGGCACCCATATATATCATCTGGCAAGTTCAAATAAGATATTCTCACCCGTCAATCATACTTCTTATCTTGAAGTGAATGGTGCTCAGAGAACTATAAGTGTTAGGTTTTATCTGGTAACATTCACAGTTAATATTGAAGAAACCGGTCTGTACAATAACACAAAATGGTCTCTTGAGAATAATACTGGCTATCAATATTTCTCTGATAACAGCAATTTGCCCATTCTATTGCCCAACGGAACATATATCATCAATATCACAACCTTGCAGGATTACTATACCCTGCACAGTTCCATAGAGTTCACAGTAAATGGTAAAAACATTACTGAAAAAATTGAGTTTTTCCATTATGCATATGTCATTGGAAATGTCATTCCCAAAAATTCAGTTATAGAAATAAACGGGTTTCGCTATAACTCAACCAATGGCTTACTTAATGTCAGCCTTAAGGCAGGATATTACACACTCAAAATTACTGCACCTGGATACAACTATTACTATAGTGATTTCTCACTTCGACCGGGACAGGTAGAGAATATTGGAAATATAACACTCACAAAGGTTCCTCATCTTACTCAAATATTTTATGACCTATTTTATGGTTCTTTGATTGGGATTATTATAGCCATGATAACGGTTGGAATCTACTTCGCAAGAAAAAAGAGAGAGTGAAAAATTTGGAAATGATTTGGTTCCGGAACTTTATGGATTATAGAACGAGGAACAAACTGGTGATATCCGCCTTCAGCGAGTGATTCTATTTCAGGCAAGAACTGGAAAAAATTCTGTTTTCCATTTTATATTCTAGTTTCAAATGAAAAATCTGAGAAAAGCCATTGAACACGAATAATCTTGCAAATAATAAAAATGTTGAGATTGCAGCTTCACGAAGGGTTTAATGTGCTGGAATAAGAATTGGGAGCGAATGAACCTTCAAACCACAATTTATTTGGACTGTGAATACAATTTTCACCTTATATCGATCCTATTGTTAATGTTGGTTAAAAAGTGCCTTACCAGTGAGGTTTTATTTATATATATTCTCAGATAATTTCTCCAGTGGTGACAAATATGTTTGTAGACGATTTAGCCTTTGAGCTATTGTCAATGTCGCTTGCGGCATTGATCATATTGTATATGACACTAGGAATATATATTGGATATAGGAAAAATGGTGATAAAGATATTGAAGGTCATCTTAAGCCAGGAATGGCTCCGCTTGCTCTTCTTGGACTGGTAATGCTTACACTTGGACTAGGTGGTGAGTTTATATGGCCCCTGCCAGGAGCATTTAACATACTCTATTTCGATATGTTTACACTGGTTGCCATAGTGATCCTGTCCTTCGCAATCACCATAAGAATGAACTACAAGATGCAATACGTTGGGTTATTCGCACTTTATTCCGGGGTAATGGCTATATTCTACGGGTGGAGAGCATATACTCTCAATATTATTGGTTCTAACAGTATTGAGCTTTTCCTGATGTATCTATCATTCGGATTTGTTGGAATACTTTCCTATCCTGTTACACTTATAATAGACAGGGTTCCGCAAAAGGGAAACCCAAAGTGGATTGGCTGGACTATCATCCTCGTTTTGTTCTGGATTGCAACTCTTGGAGCAATGATAGCTTCCGGGTTTATTGGATTTCAAGCAGTGTATTCACACCTTGGAAGCCCGCCATAAATTTATTTATTTTATAAATTTCAATTTTTATTTTCCATATTTATTCTTCCGCTTCTAATGCATGCCTGGCAATATTTTCCATTGGAGGGATTGCCACAAATAGTGCATTTCTCTGCTAATGTAATGGAATCAATTTGTGTGTGGTCATTCTTCAATCTTTCAAGGAATTTTTCAATGGCTAGCTTGGTACCTGGTTGATGTTCCTCCATGTTATTCAACAAATCCCTAGCCAGATTTCTCTGTGCTTTCATTGCATATGGACACCATCCAGTATCGTGAGGGATTTCTGCCAGAATGGCATATAATTTTATCTCCTTTTCATAAATTCTTCTCAGGGGCACGATTCTTGGAACGAGCCCTTCAACCTTTCTGTTGTGAGGAGCCATTCTCAGCATTTTATCAAAATCTCCCCTCATCACGTTCATTAAAATACTCTGACTGTAATCATCAAGATTTATTCCCAGGGCAACATAATCGGCATTAACTTCTGCCGACATTCTGTTCATCAGATCTCTCCTCATGGGCCCACAATATGCGCAAGGTGATCCCTCGAGCTTTTCGTTTTTCACAACCAAATCCATTTCAGTGTTGTATGCTTCTCGGAAGGAGATTATTCTATGTTGTATGCCAAGGCTTGAGCAAAGGAAAATAGCACTATCTAACCCATTGCTCCTATATCCTTCGATTCCTTCATCAATTGTAAATGCATTAAGTGTGACATTCTTCTTTTTGCCCAGGACTTTATTTAGCAGATAAAGAAGGACTGAACTGTCCTTACCACCAGAAATGGCCACCGAAATAACATTATTCTCCTTTTTGAACAGTATCTGGGACCTTATCTCCATTTTGAATCTTTTCTCTACGCTGTTCATAAAATGCATTTTGCAGAGCCCTTCCTTAGACGGCCTATTTTCAAATACAGCTGTCCTTTCACATCTTGAACATTTCATTTTTCAAGAAACTCCGGTATGAGATGCCTGGAAGCTTCCCTCTTTTCCTTAAGTTCTTTAAGAAACTCTGACATTAGCGATCCAGCCTCTGCCTTGCAGTTCCCACACATTCTAACACCACTTTTGCAATCTATTTCCACTTCATCTAAGTGTTTTTTGTCTTTTGCCAGATGATATAAGTATAATTCAAAGACTGGGCAACAGTATGGATTTCCCCCTAATTTTTTCTGTTCCTCTATACTTTCTCTTCCTCCCGTCAGTGCTTTTTTTATCTTCTTTTCAGATTCTTTAGGATCTTCATTTAATGAAATGGTTGATTCTGGCACTGATTTGCTCATTTTTCCCCCTCTGATTCCAGTTTCAAGTCTCAGAATAATAGAGGAAGGAGGCAGTGTGCTGTAGGGGTTCAAGTTTCTTTCCCTAATAGAGATTTCTTGCTCAATGCCATAAACATCTTCAAATTTTCCCTCAACTTCTAATGTCCTGTATGGTAAATTCTCACTTATTTTTGAAACTGTATAATTCTTCAGTGCTTTCTTGATTAACTTGAAATATTCCTTAGCGTCTTCTGTTCCTCCCACTGAGAATTTAACACCATTATCGGTTAGTGTCGCATGAATGATGTTCATCCTCGTACTTAGATCCCTCGTCAGTCTTATATGAGGATCCTGATCTGCACCAACAGGAACCACCGTCGGCATTGGATTTCCATATATTTGTGGTCCAAGTATGTCTGCCACTTGAATCAACGGAGAATTGATTTCCAGCAATTTTTTGGTGTCCTCGAATCCATAAATTGATTTCAATTCGGAAATGTTCACATTTTTGCCCACTATAAATGCGAGTTTTTGAATTTTAGAATCTTCCGATTGAAAATAGAAATTGCATTTTTTTAATCCCATGGCAATGTAGTTTAAAAGAAAATTTTCTATAGCTATCTCCCTGGCTTTTGGCAGCGAGATATTTCTGGTTGCAAGAGATTCCATATCCGCAACTGAGATGCTGATCTGGCCTCCAAGTCTCTGGAAATAAATCATTTGTTCAATTACTGCTTTACTTCCCAGATGCATCTGCCCTGAGGGCATTAGCCCAGTCATAGCACAGAACTTTTCACCACGATCGATTGATCTTTTTACTCTTCTGAAATCCCTCTGACCTATGATCAGGTTTCTTTCTGACATCAGGTTTCCATCGAGAATAGATTCCATTGAATCTATACCAAACTCACTCCTCATCTTTTCATAGTCTTTTATTTGGCTGCTGCCCCAGGGATCTAGATTTACCAATTATTTCACTCCTAAATTAAGTCCATATTCTTCAGTACAAGATATCCGGCCACTATATCCTCAAGCCCAATTCCCATAGTTTTGAAAATGGATCTTTCAGACTGAATAGTGTCTTCAAGCATGAATTCCTTCAAATCCACTACCTTATCCTGACCAACAATATCTTGAATTTCGCTCGATTCCTTTATAGCTTGTTCGGAATGCTCAACAATAACCAGATCGGATTTTTTCATTACCTCTGTACTGATTTCTCTTCTTGTTGCCAGGTTAGCACCCACCAAATTCATATGATATTTCTCTGGTACATTTTTATGATCAATAATGGGATCCTTTGTATTTGTGACTGTGTTTATTACGTTGTATTTAGAAATATTGTTTCTTGATTCCTCGATTTTAATGTCAATGGATAATTGCTTTTCCATCTTTTCTATAAATTTCTTCGCATGTTCAATATTTCTTGAATATACGTGTGCTGATTCAAGATTAAGTGAATTTACCATTGCCTCTAGTTGTGTTTCTGCCTGATACCCCGATCCGATAAGGAGGAAGTCAACATTACTTTTCTTATCTTTCAGGATCTTTCTTGACACCATTCCGGGAAGGGCTCCTGTCCTCATCTGACCAAGTCTTCCGGCATCTATTACGAAATAATCCTTTGGATTTTCAATTGGAAAAATTATAACAACAAATTGCGACACACTAGCAGTTGCCGTATATGTCTTAAGACCGGCTATGCCATATTTCTCAATGTAAGCTGGCATTGTGTTTAAAAATCCACTTCCTGTGAATATCCTGTCTCTTGGGCTTGAGTCTGCATGTCCATATCCGTACTCTCTGAAAGAGTCCTCAAGTATGTCCATTAATTCACTCATTTTCAGATTTTTAGTGACATCCTCTTCAGTTATGTATTTCATTTCTATTCCTCCAGATTCTCCATTATTATTTCTGATATGTCCTTCACTTTTATTTTGTTCTCTACATCCATTGTTCGTGATGCATCTTCCATCATTGCTGTGCAGAAGGGGCAGGCAACGGCTAGAGTGGTTGCACCTGTTTCAAGAGCCTGTTTCATTCTAATCTTGCTGATTGATTCCTGTTTCTCAACCTTGTACCAGTAATTTCCACCCCCTCCTCCGCAGCACATACTTTTACTCTTGCTTTTTTCCATTTCCTTAAGCTTGGATGTATTTTTTAGTATTTCCCTCGTATTATCATATTCACCGTTAATCCTGCCAAGGTAGCATGGATCGTGCAGTGTTGTTGTTTCCTTACCATCCTTAACCCTGATTTTACCTGTAGTTACTAATACTGCAAGAGTCTCAGAATGGTGCTCAACCTTGGCTTCCAACCCGAACCTGGGATATTCATTTCTGAAGGTATTCATACAGTGTGGACAGGATGTGATTATTTTTTTAACACCATACTTTTTAAATGTTTCTATGTTTTGCAGTGCGAGTTCCTGAAATCTTCCCTCCTCTCCAATTCTTCTTGCTGTTTCCCCGTTGCATTTTTCCTCTGAACCCAGAAGACCAAAGTTCACACCTCCCTTCTTCAGTAGATCAATGACATTTCTTGCCACTTTGTTGTATCTAGGATCAAATGCACCCATACACCCTACCCAGTAAACGGTATCCATTCCGGTCTCCAGCTTGGTACCATATTGTAGCATTGAATCCCTGTCGGAATTTGGATTTCCGAATGGATTGGATGAGTTACCGAGATTATTCAGATAGGTGGTTGTTTCCTTGGATAACTTATTTTCCATGACAAGCGTTCTTCTCGTTTCCAGGTTATAGGAGTGTGGATCAATCAATACCGGGCACTCCTCTACGCAGGCTTGGCAGGTGGTGCATGACCACGCAGCATTTTCTGTGAGTATTACTCCGATCATCTCACTGTTTCCATTCCAGAGTGATCTTTGAACATTCTGTACAACTACCCTTGGGTCAAGGTCTGTGCCTGACATTACCGCAGGACATGATCTTTCGCATCTTCCGCAATCTGTGCAAGCTATTGCGTCTGTCTTCTGGAAGTAGCTGAGATCCATTACCGTCTTAGATCCGACATTAAAATCAAAATTTCCGGATTCAAGTGCTTCGGAAAGCACGAAAGGCGTTGACATCTCACCCCTCTTTCTTGGTGGATGCACTCCCATGCCCACTGCTGAATAGAACATGTGGGATAGTTTGGAAAATGGAATGTAGGCTGCAATTGCAAAAGCTGTCATTACATGCGCAAACCAAAAGACTCTGTAAAATTCGATTCCAAAAGTCCCCTTAATTCCAAGAGGACTGAAGATATAACTTAGGGGCCATTCAATGAACCGGTAAGCGTCAAAATTCTGACGATAGAGTGATATCTTGAGAGCACCCAGGAAGAATCCTTCCAGCGAAAGTATCAGAAGTCCAAAAATTATGATAAAATCCTGGGTAATTGTGTCAAGGGGAACCTTTTTCCTTATTCTCCTCGCAAGGGCCATCAATAATCCGCCAATAAGAATAACGCCCCCCAGATCTGCCCAAATTTCAAAATTCAGGTAGAAATCCCCAACCAGTATCCCATATCCCAAAGTATTTTTCAGTATGTCATGAGAAAGAAAGATCAGGGAGGTCGCGATAAACAATATGACCATTCCGTAGAAAATCATTAAATGCATTAATCCCGCGTATCTATTTTTTATATTTTTCCTGTGAAGTGCCCCATAATTCGTTACCTGAGCAATGAATCTTCCCAGATTCTTCCACACATACTTTATAGAGGGTCTGAGCGAGAATCCAGCCCTTTTGTATCTCAAATAGAACTCTATCAATACAAAAGCTAAAACTGCAAATGAAAGTACATAGTCAGCTATGAGTTCACTTTCAGGAATAAAAAGAAGAGTCGGACTAGTGATTGTAACCATTTAAGAGCCTATATGTGTAGTTTATTTAATATTGACGATCTCATTTAACGCGAGACCATATTCTTCAGTCGTGGACGAAGAGAGCGTAATACTGGGAAAAATAATTAAGGGTCTTCCTTCTTTATGTTTGTGGAAACATATCCTTAGAAATGCCTGTATCAAGAATCCTAAAAGAATTAATTATGTTAAGATTTCGGAATATATAATATTTAAATTTGAAGAGTTAGAAAATGACAGAAAAAGTTATCGAGATAAAAATTGGAAAGATGAGCGTAAGACTGATAAATTGCCCAACAGTTTACTTCCCCGCAGAAGATACAATGT
>JAJZYV010000303.1 GCA_021797955.1 Thermoplasmata archaeon | reverse complement strand
AGGAACGGGGGTTCGTGACCTCTGGTTTACCGGTTGTCTGGTAAGGCATTTGCCGGGTAGCCACGTCATACGCGAATAAAAGCTGAAAGCATCTAAGCTTGAAGTCGCCCCTGAAAATAGACATCGTTATTAGGTCTCTCCTAGAAGAGGAGGTTGATAGAACTGGGATGTGAGTGCCGAGCTTCGGCGAGGTATTAAGTCCACAGTCACTAACAGACCGAATTCACAATCCATGCTAAGGTAAACGAATCTGGTAAATCTAATTCTTCAAACGTGCGTTTTTAATTTTTTTAGATTCAATATTATAGGTGGATTAACTTGCTGTGATTTGGCAAGTCAAATTTCAACATTAGGTAAAGTTACAAATTACAACCTTTCTCCAGCGCTTTGGATCTTGACAGGAAAAAGGAGAATCTTATCGGGTTGAATTTGCAGTCAATAATAAACTGAACAGGTCTGGCAACACTAATTATTATTAATGCGTTTCTATTTCTTAATTTTATTCATTAATAGGGAAGTAAATGTTCAAAGAGAATAGACTATAAAGGGGCATTTTGTTGGAATCACAAAGTCCAACAGATCTGGAAGGTATTCAACTGTTGTTGAAGAATCAAGTAATCAGTCTGGTGGCAGGAAGACTTTTACCTACATTAGGTGATCAGGTAACTCGTATCTGTTGGGCTTTCTGTCAAGATGTGCCAGAAACGAAATGGGGGGTTCTTGCTGTCAGTTCTAAAGGAATCGATTCAGGAATTTGCAGAACATTCTCTCGCGGCACCACTAAGTTCTCGACAAAACTACAGTTCTGTCAACCCCTAATCTGCCACGTTTTCAGCACAGGTTTTAATATCCCTTCATACACACATCGTTAGTGTCGTCGAAAATCCTGTGATAAACAATGACTTTATCGTCGAGACAGAGTCCTTTGGCGTGATCACCAATCTCGGAAACTTGACCGGTCATTTCTTCTCTTGGGATATGCGATATTCGTTTTATGGGATTGCCGTTAGTGTTCAGTTCCAGCGCCGTCGTATAATCCTCCAGGTGAATCCCAGCCACCATCGCCTTTATTTTAACGTCGTTAGGACCGGGCACTTGTGCACGCATTTCGTAGTTCTTTAATTTATCAAGCCCCTATTTGGCCTAGAATCACAGCTTTCATTGAAAAGAGGAAAATATTAAGCTGATAAAATTAGTTACAATTATTTCCGCAGGAACAAAAAATGATGGAAATGAAAATCTTGAAAAAAATAAGGGAGTTGGTCTTAAGCTCTTGTTTTTTCTTCACTTTCCCCCGTGCTTTGAGCAGCTTTTGATGGAACTTTGCTCTCTTTGTTTATGTCTTCAAGGACAACATTGGTCGTAAAGACACCAGCCACTGCGATCACTATGGCAGCCGCAAGCCAAGACGCTGCAACGAATGAGAGTTGTGCAAAAGTCGAACCAGCGAGGGCAACTCCAACGACAAAAAGACCTACTACGTTAAAGCCTCTTCCAAGCGCATTTGCAAATCCTCCACCGGCAGATCTGGCGTTGGTCGGGAATATTTCAGGCACATAGGAGTAAAGAGTCGTTGCCCATGCCTGCTCCGATAATGATACGATAAAAGCTGAGATTACAACCTGGATTGTCGAAGTTGACACTCCAAGCAGGAGTGCGCCGATGCCTGCTACCACACCATATATTACGAGCAGGTATTTTCTCTGCCAGCGGTCACCTATAAGCGAAACTATGACAGGCCCAAGGAATCCTCCAGTGAAGCCCAGAGCTGCGTATTCCACTGAGTGGACAATTGTGAACCCTTTTGCAACAAGTATTAATGGCAGAAAAGCACCGTAACCGTAGAAGGCCCATGTCTGGAAAATCCAAGCAAGACCAGCTACTGTAGTCGACCTTCTGTACTTATTTGTGAACAGTTCTCTTATTGGGAACTTTACCTTGCTCATGGTGTAAGACTGTGATGAGTCATACGGCGGGAGTTCCTTTCCATATTCTACTTTAACTCTCTGCTCCAGTGCTTCCAGAGTCTTTGATGCATTGGTCAGATCTCCTTTTGCAAGGTACCATCTCGGTGATTCAGGCGCAAGAAGCCGTATGGGATAAATTGCCAGGGCAATCACAGCGCCAATAACAAAAACCCATCTCCAGTCATAATATGACGCCGAGAGGAAAAGAGCAGAGGCATATGTTGTAGCTGGCACTGAGAGCACGCCCACAACCATGGCGATTCCGTAATATCTTCCTCTGAACTTGCTGGGTATCATTTCAGACATGTATGCCCAGATAACAGGCAAATCTCCACCGATACCAAAACCTGTGATTAACCTGAATATCCACAGTTCATATACGTTGGTGGCTATAGCAGTCAAAAGTGAACCAGCAGCGGCTATTATCAGCGTTATGGTGAATAACCTCTTTCTTCCAAGGAGATCTGACCATAGGCCTGATAGGATAGAACCCACTGCCATTCCTATGAATCCCATTGAAAGTGTGATGGTTATATAAGTACTGTTCATGTTGAAAATTTTCTCGAGAGCGGGAGCAACAGCACTGATCGTATTTATGTCGAAGATGTCAAAAAAGTACCCAACTGCGGCCGCGAGGCCTATTATGACAAACACACGGGTCAATGGCAATCTTTCAATTCTTTCTACTACGTGTATCGAGTCTGTTTCTGTTTCCTCGAAGTCCATATAGAAAGTTACATGGTAACCGTATAAAATAGTTGCTCAATTATTGTCTCTAACAATATATTTAAAATGACTTAAAATTGGCTCTTCCCGCTTTCATGTAGGTAATTTTATTTAAGGATTAGATATATTATTTAATGGATGAGTGCCAGTTTTATTCTATTCTGCCTGAACTGAAATTGCCATGGAAGGTTGACTGAGTTTCCATGGATATCAGGAAGAAGACTGTTGAAATCCACATTACACATGAGAAAGGAACAAAACCGGCCTGTCCGGTATGCAGGGTGGATCGAATGGTCTATGTTCACCTTTAGGAAAGGGTATGGAGAGATCTAGACATCGTTGATTTCATGACATTCATCCATGCAAACCCGTCAAGGATTTCTTGTCCAGATCATGGTATAATTGAAACCGTCATGCCATGGGCAGAAAGGGAATAACGGACTCAATGGAACAAGATACATACGGCTCTATGCATTCGAGAACCTCCCGGACAGGTACAGGAAACAGTATGAAGAACTGAAGAAATCAGATCCCTGACGGAAAAGGCCTATTTGATGAAGGAGAATATCCGCAGTCTATGGAACGCCCCTTCCATGGAAGATTCAGAAAATACCGGGAGAGATGATATTGATGGGTCATGCATTCATCAATGGATGCCATGAAGGGCGATGCACGGCTTATGAAGACCAATACGGCAAGATACTCTGAACTGCTTCACCCATCGCATTATCAATGC
>JAJZYV010000302.1 GCA_021797955.1 Thermoplasmata archaeon | reverse complement strand
TGGTATAATGATTATCTTTGACTGCCGTTAGGTTGGGAAAATCTTTCAGAAATCTGCTCTGATTAACGTATTCGTCGATTAACACGAAGCCCGGACTTCCATTATAAACCGATTCCCTTGAAATCTCCGGATAACCGGTCACGTTGATGATGTTTCTAATATGATCGAGTTGGAACATCTCGTTGATAAATGTACCATTTCCCGCAGTATATATTCCTGAGCTCCCATGTCCGAGATCGTAGAATATCGAAGTTTCATTTGCGATCTTCTTTGTCAAGTTGCTCATCTCGTCTATATTCTTTTCCATCCACTCATTTATTATCGTTGCATTATGCGCTGTATCTGTAAGCTCCCCCAGAATTGTATTTGCATTTTCAATCTGAGCGACCGTTTCAGGATTAAAAACGAAATATGGTATGTTTAACACGTTTACTACTTTGTTGATCTCCTGTGTTGTGAAGTATCCCGTAGTGGTCATTATTGCGTCCGGCGTAAGATTCACAATTGCTTCTATTGGAAGTGAAGACACGCCTATGGTGAGAACAGGGATATCATAATTTGACGGATTTGGATATGTGCTGAATTGATCCACCCCTTTTACATCCTTCTGATAAGATCCAAGTGCGTATAACGTGACGGTTACGGACGGGACTAACGATACAATCCTTGAAAGCGATCCATGAATTGTAAACACGCCATTATTTGCATTTTTTGCATAAACGAAACTATTTGCTTCACTCAAATTTATCACGGTAGTATTGCCATTATTTACCAGAGCTATACTCGTTACAGGGGTAAGCGAATTTTGTGCATTGCTTGTCGAAGGTTTAGAAAAATGTTCATAAACAAGAGCCCCGGCGACAATGACAATGGCCACTACCACCACTGTGGTTATTATTTTTATTGTTTTCATAAATATCTATTTGCTCCTTGTTAAGTGTACTTGAATTTCGTAAAGTTAACTTAATATATAAGATTTTTCTTGCTGGTTTTGAAGGACAAATAATCCATGCGGTTCCATCTAATAGATCATAATAGTGAGAAAGAGTTAGGCTTGCTGCAGGGAACAATGCAGAGCCTCTCCTCTTCAGGTCCGATAATAAATATAATGGCGCTGTTTCCAATAATCATAATACTTACAGGGAGGTATGGCTTTTTTTCCATCATACTAGGTTCAATTTTGGGCTTGTCTGTTATCTACTCAACAGTATTCTTTGCTAAACACATAAGGTCGAATGGGGGCTATTACAGTTATGTTGGGAAAGAATTGGGAAAGAGGAGCGGCATATTTGTTTCATTAATGTACATTTCGTATGCGGCACTGGCTTTACCCGCAGTTGCAGTTATGGACATTTTCTTCCTTGATTCAACTTTTTTGAGTCATGCCTTTCTGTTAGTTTTCATCATCGCGCTGTTAATGCTTTTTATTTTAACTATAGGTTTCAGTAAATCAAGCATAACAATGAAATATATCGTAGTATCGACAGTAATAGAAATAGTATTCATGGCCTTTGTTGCCATTTCCCTGTTTACAAAGGGTTCATTGCATCTTCCAAACTATTCCGTCAGTATAATTCCCACTTTCAATGCGTTACCTTTCACGTTACTTGCACTATCAGGGATAGGCTCGTCAATATTTATTTCAGAGAATATGGTAAATTGGCACAGGAATACACACCTTGCAGTTATATTGAGCTATGTTCTGCTCGCATTCGCAATGACGATTGTGTCCATTGGGATCAGCTTGTTTTTGTCTGAAAAATTGCTTAATCAGTACGTTTCGTCTCCGCTGAGCATTATGGAATACATCGGTGGGCCCTATGGTAAAATCCTTGAATACATCGGGCTTGTGATCGTATTGAACGGTTCCGTTACTCTTGGTGTTGGATATATGAACGCACTTAAACATGCGTTGCTTAAAGCGAATAATGATTTTGTTTTTGGAAAGAAAATGCGACAAAATCAGATAAAAAACATATCCTTTTTTATAATATTATTTTCTGGAATAATGATATCATTAGTTGCGTTCTTGACCAATGATTCTTACGAAATATTTGCTGCCGTCTCACTCACCATGGGCGTTTCTTTCATAATAGTTCATTCATTTACAAACGCCGCGTTAATGAAATTGTTTTTGAGAACACGACATAGCATACACATCATAATTCCATCGCTCTCAATCTTAATCTTCGCATTTATTATTTTAGAAAATATTATTGCCAGAACAGAGCTTTCTACATATTTTATTTCTCTCTTTAGTGCCATACTTGCTTTTACAGTGTCCTTCTCTACCATCAAGCTAAGAAATAATCAATATATTAGAGACCTGAATTTTCATATGGAATCTGATTTTGAAGAGTAAAGTTCCAGCGCAATTTCGTAATCTCTTAATGTGTTGACATTGACGCAAAAATCAGCATTGACGTTAAAGCTTTCATTAGGTAATTCTTCATTTTTCTCTGGGCATCTCTTGAAAACACTTATCCCTACCGGCCTACCACGCTGAAGCAGGGTTATTACCCAGGCCTTGCTTGATTCTGCAAAACTTATAAGATCCGTGAGATGCGTTATATTGAAAACAAAAATATCTCCAGAGATTACCATAGCAGGGAAAATATCAAGCCTGCATAAGGCGTACCTTATCGCTTTGACGTAATCCTCCTCCTCTTCAGTGATATAATCTATTTTCATCTCTTCACAGTAATTTATTGTACTTTTAAATTCCTTTTTCGTGCATATTACAACCTTGTTGCTGAAAGTACCTGCTGTTTTGAATGTTCGGTATAATATTGGAATGCCTCCAATTAATGATAGATATTTGTCGCTCCTTCCAAAGCGCACGCCTTTTCCTCCAGCCATGATTATTGAAAGAGGAACTTTCTCTTTTTCAGTACGCCCCATAGCTAAGATAATGTGATCATCTTTTAATATGTATTTGCAATTCACTTTTATCAGAGTGGGGAGCTTCGAAAAGAGGCTGAGAGGACCATAAGGTCGACCCTGTGAACCTGATCCAGATAATGCTGGCGGAGGGAAAAGAATGATTGATCGCTGTTTAAAAATAGTAAACGAAGACGTATGCTATGTAGTTTTTTCACTTTTGTCTGAGAAGGGGATGGTACTCTAATGCACACGAGTTACCAGAAATTTCTCCTGATTTCTGTAACTGCAAGTTTCTTTATGTGGGGATTGATCGCAACTGTCGGTCCGCTGTCCCTGAATTTCCCGTTTCTTTTGCACGAATCCATTCCAGTCAAAACAGCGATACTTGTTACAGGACCTGCGTTTCTTGTTCTAGGAAACGTATTGATGGGTTTTATCGCCGATAGAATAGGCCGCAAGAAAGTATTTATTGTAACTATGATAGCTTATGCCCTTGGCATAATCATTGTTGTTCTGGCCACAAATTTCTTTATTCTGCTTCCAGGGTTGGCCCTTTCCCA
>JAJZYV010000301.1 GCA_021797955.1 Thermoplasmata archaeon | reverse complement strand
ATATCAAGGCATTGAAGGAGAAAGATCACACTACGGACGGGCAATAGAACGTGTCATGGAAATTCAGAGAAATTGATTTTGAAAAGTGCGGAAAATAAGATAAAAGAAAGGAAGAGAAAGTACATCGTCGCATACTGCCATCTCAGGAATGCATTGAGGACATTCAAGAGAAGCAGGATTAAAAGTGTTGAGCCTGTTTAATCATCACTCGGTATCCAATAATCTCTCCCACACTCTCTGTGGGAATAACCTTTATTTATTTAGAAGTACTCGTCCGCTATGCAAAATAAAGTACCTGTCAGTTCACCGCTTATTGATGATGGCGATATAAATTCTGTTGTTAAATGTTTAAAATCAGGATGGATCAGTTCTCTTGGAGAGGATGTTTCCAACTTTGAACATGAGTTTTCTGCTTATCAAGGTGCAAAATATGGAGTTTCTACAAATAGTGGTACAACAGCACTCCATCTTGCACTTGCTTCTTTGGGGTTAAAACAAAATGACGAAATTATTATGCCAACATTTACAATGATAGCAACAATAAATGCTGCTGAATATTTAGGTTTAAAAGTCAAATTAGTGGACGCAAACAAAATCACTTGGACCATGAATTTAGATGATCTAACTAAAAAGATTACAGGGAATACTAAAGCAATAATGGGTGTCCACATATACGGACATCCAGAAAATATGGTTTTAGTCAATGAAATTGCGAAGGAGCGAAATCTTTTGATTGTTGAAGATTCTGCCGAGGCACATGGTGCAGAAATTGATGGAGTGAAAGTGGGAACTTTTAGTAACGTAAGTTCTTTTAGTTTTTATGCGAACAAAATAATAACAACAGGAGAAGGTGGGATGAATATTACAAACGATAAAGATTTAGCTGACAGGATGGCTTGGTTAAGAGCCCACGCATTTGGAAGAGAAGGAAAACACTTTTGGCATGAGGAACTTGGCTATGGTTATCGTATGTCAGCATTACAGGCAGCACTTGGTATTTCTCAAGTTAAAAAGATCGATAAGTTGGTTAATAAAAGAAGAACCAACGCCAAATTATATAATGAATTACTATTTAAATTGTCTGAAGAAAACTTAGTTGCTTTACCATCAGAGGAAAAATGGGCAAAAAATGTTTACTGGATGTATTCAATCCTTGTAGATGAAAAACATAGAAATAACTTAATGAAATTCCTAGGATCAAAGGGGATAGAAACGAGAACATTTTTCTACCCAATTCATAGACAGCCTTATTACATTCAAAGATACGCAAATGAATCATTTCCAATTGCAGACCAATTATCAAAGGAAGGAATTAACCTTCCATCAGGAAATTTGCTGAGTGAAGATGAAGTAGTGCGCGTGTGTTCAGAAATCAACAATTATTTCAAAGAGGAATAAGATATTTATGAACAGGAGGGCTTTGATTACAGGAATAACAGGTCAGGATGGAGCCTATCTTGCTAGATTTTTGGTGGATAAAGGTTACGAAGTATTTGGCACATTTCGACGAACATCTTCACCAAATTTCTGGAGACTTCAGTACGTAAATGCATTGAAAAATGTTGAACTGATTTCTATGGACCTTTCAGACCTAAGTTCAGTAATTGAAGCAGTTAAATATGCTAACCCTGACGAAGTTTATCATTTGGCTGCTCAGAGTTTCGTTGGTCGATCATTTGAGGAACCTATATCGACTAGTGATGTTACTGGTCTTGGAACCACAAGATTGCTTGAAGCTATCAGGATATTAAATAGTGACGCAAAAGTATATCAAGCCTCAACGAGCGAATTATTCGGAAATGAAACTGCAAAAATACAAAGCGAGAATTCCCCTTTCTCGCCTGAAAGTCCATACGCAGCTGCGAAACTTTATTCATATTGGATGTCACAAATATATAAAAAAGGTTACAACATTTTCATTTCTAATGGAATCTTATTCAATCATGAGTCACCAATACGTGGAATGGAGTTCGTAACAAGGAAAGTTACAAATGCAGTTGCAAAGATTAAGTTAGGACTTCAGGATAATCTTAAATTGGGGAATTTGAGTGCGATTAGAGATTGGGGATATGCTAAGGACTATGTTGAAGGTATGTGGCTTATGCTTCAAAAGTCAATTCCAGATAATTATGTCATTGCCACAGGTGAAGGTCATTCGGTTAGAGAATTAGTCGACTTGACTTTTAAGATAGCCAGACTTTCTGCTGATGATTTTTTAGTTGTTGATAAAAAACTCAAGCGAGTAAATGATGTAAATGAGTTAATAGGGGATAGCACTAAGGCAAAAAAAATGTTAGGGTGGAGTTCAAAAACAACATTTAAGGAACTTATTGAAATAATGTACAAAGAGGATCTTAGAAGATGGTCAGATTATATTTCAGGTAAAGAAGTCGTTTGGGATGCACCGTCATATAAGGATGAAGTTAATATAGCCTCTGTTAGATATAGCATTAAGACTTAAAAAGGTGAAAACATGAGTTGGACTCAAAATTATAAAGACTTATCTACAATCTATATTAAAGAATTTGAAAGTAGGTGGACAGAGGGTATTAAAACTGCTAGAGCTCTTTCAGGTTATGTAAAACAAGAATTTAACAATGTTCGGAAGATAGTAGACGTTCCATGTGGAATCGGGAGGCTATCTATTCCATTATTTCTTGAAGGATTTGATGTGTTAGGAATTGATTTCTCAAGTCAATTTGTTGAATATGCGAATAAGAAAATAGAAGACTTTAAATCTAATAGAGTAAACTTTTTGATTCAAGATATGTACGAAAGCCATGAGGTAATTGCTAACTTTGAACCTCATATGATAATTTGCTGGTGGACTAGCATTGGTTATAAAGATAAAAAAGCAGATGAGAATTTTTTTAAAGAAATTAGATCTGCAATAAAGCCTGGCACAATTTTTATGATTGAAACTTGGTTTCGTGAGTATATACTAAACTTTCCAATTAAACGATTTTGGAGTGATTTGGGCGATGTAATAGTTACTGTTGATCAAAATATAGATCCACTTAAGGAAACTGTTAGTTCGGTTCACAAATACTACGAAAAGATAAATGGAAGTCTTCAACTTCTAGGTTCGTTTAGTTCAGAAATTATGTTATATAGCGTTATCGAATTAAAAAATATGCTTGAAGATGCTGGATGGATAGTTGTTAATTTGGTGAATTCTATTGGTAACACTAATTCGTTCGATATTAAACAAGATCGATGTGTTTTTGTCTGCAAATCTGTGTAATTTATTTTTTTGTTTTAACAATATTTACTTATTTTCCGCACTTTTCAAAATCAATTTCCTAAATTCCCTGACCATTAGGCACTATGTTTTTGTGTTTTCACCTGTTTTGCAGAGTAAGTAGTAAGAGTTATATGATAATGTGTAAACACACTTTATGTCATTCATAAGATACAAGAAGATCGGGAACAAGGAATACGCCTATGAGGTGACATCGT
>JAJZYV010000300.1 GCA_021797955.1 Thermoplasmata archaeon | reverse complement strand
CGATACTGCAATGTCGTAGGTCTTTCCGTTCTTCACGCCCACATTGGAAGGGTGTCTCTTCCTGTATTCCTCCAGCTCCTGCCTTAGTCTCCTGTTTTCATCCTCCAGTCTGTCAACGATCTTCTTGAGGTTCTCATATGCACGCTGGAATTTATCGATCATCTCCTGATCTCTCTTGGTATCGGCAGCAAGTAAAATCATTCTATTAATATAATGCATTCATTATATATGGATCTTTCGGTTCATAATGCTGCATTCGCATAAAAGTGTGGCACACCAGACTGAACTGTTACTAAGGCATCAATAGAATGATGCCTCTTTAATCTTTTCTTAATGCCTCCCCCTTCTGTTATGATCGAAATGGTCGGTCATACACCTATTCGAGGCTTTTACCCTCACTATGGATAGTTCGACCATTTCTCAACCGATCCCCTCAATCACTATCTCGATGCCTTCCATCCGTACTAAAGCCGAGGCCTTTCTATTGAGCTTGATTTTTCTGATATGCCCCGTTTTCCTTCAGTACCCAGTATACGATCTTGAGAAGCTTGTTTGCAGATGCCACTATTGCCCTGCTTTTTCCTTTCTTCTTTGCGATCTTCCGGTAAAACCTGAAAACGCTTGATCCCGGATCGAACCTCATGTGCATGTGCACAGCTTCCACCATGATCCATCTCAAATATCCTGATCCCTGATGTGTGATGTGGCCATAGTGCACCGTGTTAGATGACTGCCTCACAGACGGTACCAGTGCGGCATAGGAGAGAAGTTTTGTGGAATCCTGGAATCTTGTTATGTCGCCGATCTCAGAATAGATCAGAACATCTGAAAATAGACCTATGCCTGGGATCGTCTGGAGATTCCTGATCTCCGCCATATCCGAGTATATTTTAAGATCCCTGTCAATCCTCCGCACCTCCTCTTCCATTCCCAGGAGAACGCTCAGGTAGGAGTCAATCCTTGGAGAATGCAGTGAACCCGGGAACATATGCCCCGTCCGTGAGAATGGATCTGGTTCGTAATCCACATTCATCCTGAGAAGTTCAAACCGGATTCTGTTCCTGTACGAGGTGCAGGAACGCTTTATCTGTATCATTGTCCTGACAGTTCTTCTCATTTTCCTGATATCTCTGTCAGGCACGTATGATTCCGGAATCCAGTCGTTCATCAGGAGTCTGGCAAGGTTCTCTGAATCCACGTCGTCATTCTTCATTCTGGATTCAGCGATGAGTTTGATCTTCAGCGGGTTGGCAAGGATGACATCATACCCTCTCGATTCCATGACAAACCTGTCATTCGGGGAAAAGTTGTTCAGGAATTCTCCAAGCTTTGAGAAAGTGTTCTCAAAGCTCTTCTTCATGACAGTATTTCCTTTCTCGTCCAGGGCTGTGCATACAATACTTTTTGAGTGAATATCCATTCCTACATACGTGGGATCATCACCTCTCTAACGGTGATCCCACATTACAGAAGATAGGATGTTAATTTTTTGTATATTTCAAACTCTTAAGCATCCCATCACTATCCTTCAATTTTTTCGACACATTCCGGAAAAATCTATTTACCTTCTAAACGCTGTATACTTGTGATAGAAAAAGATTTTCATTCAACCTCCATTAAGAATTTGGTATATAAAAATCTGAAAGTAACATTGTTTTCTGAATTTCCCCTTTCTTATCCCGGAGGGGGAGAAAGGCTTATTAGGTTGATTCATGATTTTTTAAAAAAAACAGGTATTGATGTAAGAATCATAGAAAATACCAAAAAACAAAGATCTGATTCAATATCAAAACAAGATCCTAATCTAAATATAGCCAAGGTTAAATTCGAAAGATTTGGTTTTATAAAATTTTTTTATCAGGACCTCCCTCCCTTAAAGATCATTTCCAGTGATGAAAATGCAATTTCGCTTATATTTCTGAGGCGTGCCCCACAGCGGTCGGTATTACGCCTATTAGAGAAATCCAACTCAAAGGTAATATTCTGCCTGCATGGAATAGCTCTTGAAAGGATTAGGATCGCAAATCCAATCATAATTGCACACCAACTATTAATGCGGATGCAATTGAGAAATCTTGCGCAGTATACGAGGAAACACATATTTGTTCAATCACTTATTCCTCCTTTAATATCTTATCTTTTAACGCATGGGGCCGATTCAAAAAACATTTTCACAATAGAGAACCAGTTAGAGAGCGAAGTTACTTTCCCTAAAAGAAACGATGAAGAATTCCAGGTTACATTTATCGGCAGAATGGAAGATCTTCAAAAAGGCATAAAGCGGTTGAAGAAAGTCGTACAGTTTGTTCAAAAATCTGGCAAGAATATAAAATTTAACATTATTGGTAATGGGAAGGACTGCGGAATACTATATGGGTTGGACGGAAACGTTAGAATTCTTAATGGAATTGATGATAAAAGGAAAAATGAGATCATAGCTTCCTCGAATCTTGCTTTAGTTACATCTAATCTTGAACCATATTCACTAGTTGTTTTGGAATTTTTAACCTCGGGTGTACCGGTAATCACCACTCCGGTGTCAGGACCATCATACATATTAGCTAAAGATCCATCATTCGGGAAAGTAGTATCTTTTAGCGCGAAGTCTATGGCAAAGTCTATTGTAGGTTATTATAAAGAATGGGTAAGGAACAAGGAACTATATTTTTCTCAAAGGAAGGATTTATATTATAAGGCAAGAAAGATATTCAATTCCAAAAATATGCTTGAATCCTACAGGAACATGATAGTCCAAGTGGTAACTATGAGATGAATTTCTAAATTTTATTTCTTCTATTATAATAAGCGTAAAGTTGTCATTTAAGAAGCTTTTTAATGTTATTAACAGCTTGCCGTATCTTTTCTTCAGCATTTATTTCTGTATTTTTAATGGTACTAGGAGATAAAAGTTCCTTTGCAATCAATTCTAAACTATCCCCAGAATTGATCAATCCGACGAAGCCAATTCCCTCAGTCTGTTCTCTGAACTCCGGAAAATCGATTGCAATGGTTGGCACTTCAAAGAACATCGCCTGTTCAAGTACCCCCGAATGCCCACCGGGAGTATTATAAAGCAGTATCAAGAGAGACGCATCTAGAAAAATCCTCATAATATCATTTTCAGTGACAGGCCCAAGATACTCATCAATGACATCGGAATAAGAGTGAAGGAGTTCCTGAAATTTTCTTTTGTACTCTGGAAAGTGATGATTTAAACCCCCAGAAATGACTAGTCTAAATTTAACCCCTTCTCTTTTCAGTTTTTTTAGTATCATTAAACCCAACTCAATGTTCTTCTGCGGTCCCCAGGAACCATGCATTAGGATCGTTGGGATATCTGTTTTTCCAGTTTCCACAAATTCAGCATCCATTACTTTATTTAGATAGAGAGTGGTAATCGCTTCGAGATATCTTCCATTCAGAACATGTACTTTGTTTTTTCCTATGGTATCATCTATTCTTTT
>JAJZYV010000008.1 GCA_021797955.1 Thermoplasmata archaeon | reverse complement strand
TCAATATGTACTACTGGAGTAGATTGTGGGAAAGATTCAAAACTAAGAGATTGATATTTGGATACACTGGTCTTAGGATATATCAGGGTATTGGCATTTCATTTAGTATCCAATTGTTATTTTTAGACTTGCTGAAAAATAGGCTACCAAATTATGCATTTATTGTTCAGTTTATTTATCTTTTTTTGTGTGTAGCTGTACTCGGTCAGATAGTTCAAACAGAAAAACAATTCAAGAAATATTGCGGTCATTATTCAATCAGACCTCCTAAAGGATTCTACAGGTAGGTGAAATAAATGGTGAAATGGGGTGATCAATACGTACTACTGGAGTAGATTGTGGGAAAGATTCAAAGCAAATCGATCGATTTTTGGATACACTGGAATTAGAATAGTCAGTTCAATTTTACTTACGATCAACATTCAATTGAATTTTATGATTTTATTGAAGGATAATTTTTCTACAGTTGCTTATGGACTTCAATTCGTATATATTATATTTGTATTAATTGTGATTGGACAAATAGTTAAAACAGAAAAACAATTCAAGAAATATTGCGGTCATTATTCAATCAGACCTCCTAAGGGATTCTATGACTGAAAAAGACGAAACGAGTACAAGAACACCGTAATTTCCGATGTACCACAATGTGAAGTTCAATACTTACAGTTAATTCTGAACTAAGATTATTTCATGCTAAGAGTTGCTATATTTGCGAAGAAAAAGTTATTAACAGTTTTTATATCCCCAAGGACTGAGTGATATTTAATGGTCAATGTTAGAGATGTTCCTGCTGATCTCCTTATTGAAAAACTTACAACAGAGTTTAGTAAAAACAAGAAGGTGGAAGTTCCTGAATGGGTAGAGTTTCTCAAGTCAGGATCTCACAGGGAAAAAAGTTGGTATCAGGAAGACTGGTACTACAGAAGGCTTGCCTCAACCTTAAGGAAGGTTTATCTCAGAGGCAATATTGGAATTCAAAGGCTTAGCGAAGAATATGGTGGTAAAAAGGATAATGGATCAAAACCGTACCATCCTGTTGCTGGAAGTAGAAGCATCGTAAGAAGTGTACTCAAAGAATTAGAAACTCTGGGACTGGTTGAGAAGAAAGAAACGGGACGTTCAGTTTCTGCCAAAGGTGATTCTATGCTCCAAAAAGCATCGAAATCTGTTATGGAAGAACTGAGCAAAGAAAATCCTGAATTGAAAAAATACCTTTAAGGTGAAAATATGGACTCCGACAGAGAGCTTGATGAGATTAGGAGAAAAAGATTGGAGGAAATGCAGAGATCTCAGGGGCAGGAAAGAGCGGAGGAAGAACAACAAAAGGCTGCTCAGGAGGCAGAAAGAGCACGAAAGCAGCAGATACTAAGGCAAATACTGGATATAGCCGCAAGGGAAAGACTTGCGAATGTAAGACTGGTACGACCAGACTTAGCTGAAAACGTTGAAAATCAACTAATACAGCTCTATAGTATGGGTAGAATTAATAGAATAATTACAGAAGAGGAGATTAAGCAAATACTGGGAAAAATGACTGAAACAAAGAGAGAAACGCATATAGAGAGGAGATGAAATTGAGTAGAAATAAAGAAACGGGCAGAAAAATAAGACTTATGAAGAAGATGAATGAGAATAGAAGGGTTCCTGGTTGGGTTATATTGAAAACCGACAGAAAGGTATCTCAGAATCCGAACAAGAGAAATTGGAGAAGGAACAATCTAAAACTTTGAGGTGAGATGCGATGGCAGAAGACGATATGACAAATGAAATACTGATGAATATACCATTGAGAAAGGCGTTTAGGAGTTCAAGGAGAAGACGAGCAGATACAGCCATAAAAATTGTAAAAGAATCAGTAGCTAAATTTACAAAATCTGAATTAAAAAATGTTTGGATCGATAGTAAAATAAATGAAGAAATATGGAAGAGAGGAAGATTTAACATACCATCCAGTATAAGTGTCAAAGTTTTAAAGCTCCAAAACGATGAAATAGAAGTTTTGATGCCATAGATGATCAAGAAACTATCCATTTTTCAAAATAATTTTGTCGGTCTCTATATCAGAACCTGGGACGATGTAGTTTTGGTTCCCTCAGTTCTGGAGGAAATCGTAATAAGCGATGTGGAAGAATACCTGAAAGCAGATATACTTAAGAGCAAGATGGATCCGTCAGGAATGTATGGTGTTTTTTCGGTAATGAATTCTAACGGGATCATAATAAGTGGTCTTTATGGCAAAAAGGACTTGGATTTTGACCCGAGAGATAAAAACGTTTTGTTCCTGCATGATCAGATAAATGCTGTTGGAAATGACATTGTTACAAATGATCATGCAGCTCTAGTCCACGAAGATTTTTCAGATAAGAGCGTTAAAAAGATTGCCGATGTGCTGGGAGTTGAAACGATCAGAGGTAGAATTGGTGGATTTGCTACAGTTGGGTCTGTCAGTGTAGCAACCAGCAAAGGAATGCTTGTAAACCCGGAGACTTCTGATGACGAAATTGAAATTCTGAAAGATCTTTTCAAGGTTCCTGTTAAGGTGGGAACATCAAACTTTGGCAGTCCCATGCTTGGATCTGGAATTGTAGCAAACAAGCATGGAGTTTTAGTGGGGGAAGATACGACCTCTATTGAATTAACTGCAATAGATGATGTCCTCGCATAGACTTAAAAAAGATCCTTTATTTTTAACAAAGACCTAAGCGTTACACCATTATGCGCAAGAAGTTCACTTCCTCCCTCCTCTCTGTCTATGACAGTTATTGCTTCCTTAACCGTACAACCATTTTCCCTTAACAGTTTTACAGCTTTTAAGAGTGATCCACCCGTGGTAACTACATCTTCAATTAAGGTTACCTCTGGTTTCGATTCAGGATGCCCTATAAGCAATTTCTTCATTCCGTGCGTTGATTCCTTTCTTACGATTATATATGGTATTTTAAGATCAAATGCCAGGCTAACAACTATTGGTACAGCACCTAGCTCTACACCTCCAACTACCTTAGGTTCTATTGATTGCTTCAATTCATTTACTATCTCTCCTAGAATTTCGGGCCTTGAGCACGCATCCTTAATGTCCGCGTAGTATTCTGATTTCTTTCCTGAAGTGAGTGTAAATTCTCCCTTCTTTACTGCCTTTTCTTCCATAAGCATTTGTTCCAACATTTCAAGCTTTATTTTATGCCTGTTAATAAATTATGTTCCACTTTTCTTTTTCTCCGTCTAAAAAAATCTCTCAATTTAATTTACGAATATTGAAAAAGAGGGTTGGTAAAGAATGGGCTCAAGAACATTTTCAACTCAGGTAAAATTATTCTGTAATCAATTTCAGAACCTATACAACATGATTTGCCAACACAGGCATTCCTTTAACTTTCAGTCTTGCTTCAATTATATCTCCGGGATTTATCTCGACTGCTCCTGGTGTTCCGGACAATATAATATCACCCGGATTAAAAGTAAACACACTTGAGTGAAATGAAATAAGCTTCTCTGGTGCGAACATCATGCTGGATACAAAATTCCTGTGAACTGTCTTACCATTTTTAACTGTAGATACCTCTATTTTATCCAGACCATCAAGTTCATCCATTGTGAAAATGAATGGTCCTGTAGAGAGAAACGTATCAAAACTTTTTGCCCTTGTCAAAAAGCGGGGATTTTTTTGCAGAATGTCCAAAGCAGTCATATCTATGGCGGGCATTATTCCAAACAGATGATCGAGAGCATTTTCTTCCCTGACATTCCTTGCTGTCTTCCCGAGTATCATTGCCATTTCTGATTCTCCAGTTATCCTACCGTACCCCTTTGGTAAGACTATGTTTGACATATGGCCTATCAGGGTGGTATTTGGTTTCATAAAACTGGCGGGCTCCGTGGGAATCACCGCATCAAGATCGAGTGCATGTTCCTGATAGTTTAGGCCTATGCACCATATTTTTTCTGGATTGGTCAATGGTGGTGCAAATTTGACCTGATCTATTTGTATTGCATTTTTGAATTTGTGGTAAATGTTATTCTCCATAAAGATCTTCAATTTTTTATAAAAAGTCTCATTTGCAATAAACACGAGTAGATTATCAGGCAGATTGAATCCTGCCTCCTTCTCAATTTCATTGAAAGTTACAATTCTTTCATCATGCATAATTCCAGGAATCACTTGGGATTTTTGTAAAATACTGCAGAATTTCATTAATACCAATAGTCATTTCGCTAATTGAAGTTAACCTACACAACTTCACTTTTATCTTAAGTCATCCTGTAATTTTGATTCGTTGACATTGGGGCTTTTTCCTATTCTCATCTGGATATCGCCCAGGACAGCTTCCCCATTCTTGATATCCCTAATTGGGATGGTTGTGTTCTGCTTTACTAGATACACTGATGAGAGTGCAAACCTCTTCTGAAGAAAGCCGTTAACGAGAAATACATCAACTAGTGATCCGTATGGAATCAGATTTTCCTTCATTAATGTCTTTATTGTTACTCCCTTGTCTCCAATGATGTAATTGGATGAATACTTATAAAATTCGTAAAGAGCGGTCACGATTAACCATGCAAGCACGAAAATAAAATAGTTGGATAGGTTTGAAATTCTAATTTCCAGCACAGAGGAAAAAATTAAAAGGGCGATTAAGCTTTTAATTGTAGTTTTTTCAATTCCGGACTTATTCATATAACCAGCAAGCTACTTCGTTATCCCCATTCTTACGTATTGGAGGCTCTGCTTCTTTACATTTTTCCATTACGAATGGGCATCTTGGATGGAACCTGCATCCTGTTGGCAAGTTGATTAAACTTGGTACATCACCTTTTGGTGGATTGACATCCTTTGTTTCAGTTGTTGGAACTGAACTTAACAACAATTTGGTGTATGGATGCAAAGGTTTTTGGAGTATCGCTTCAGTTTTCCCGTATTCAAAGATTTTTCCTGCATACATAACTATCATGTAATCGGAGATATATTTTGCAACAAGAATGTTGTGCGTTATGAAAACATACGTTAATTTGAATTTTTCCTGAATATCTACGAGAATGTTCAGAACCTGAGCCTGAATGGATTCGTCCAGAGCAGATGTTGGTTCATCGAGAACTAACAGATTTGGGTGTTTAATTATGCTCCTTGCTATTGCAATTCTTTGCACCTGTCCCCCGGACATTTCTCTTGCCTGTTTATTCTTTACTTCGTCATAGGCCAGGCCCACTGTTGATATTGCCTCCTCGGTCTTTTTTTCCTGCAGCTTTTCTATGCTAATGCCAAGAGATTTAGCTTCACTTGCAAATGCCTTTCTATTGTCCGGGGTTAAATTTAAAATTGATTCCTTCACTATGTCCTTAACCTTCATCTTAGGATTTAATGAAGTTGCAGGATTCTGGAATACCATGTCAACATTCCTCCTGATCTTCGCTTGATTCTTTCTGTTTACCTCGACACCATTAAAGGTCAGAACACCATCTGTTGCCTTCTCCAAGGTTACTAAAATCTTACCCAGTGTAGTTTTACCGGAACCACTTTCTCCTACTACCGCAAGCACCTTTCCCTCCGGTATGGAAAGTGTCACATCGTCTAGTGCTCTCACATAAATTTTTGGCACTCTGAAAAGAGAATCCAAGAGTCCTCTCTTCCTTGCCAGATAATATTTTTTTATATTTTCAAACTTATATATATCACTCATAAAGCCAACACCTGATTTCCCTGTCCTTATTTACTGTGTAATCTGGTTCTGATTCCTCGCATTTAGCGAAAACTGACTTACATCTGGGGCTAAATTTGCAACCACTTGGTAAATTGAGATAAGACGGCGGTGAACCTGGAATTGAATACAACCTGCCATTTTGTTTTGGTGCTGAAGGTATACTCGCAAGTAAGCCTGTTGTATAAGGATGTTTCGGGTTACTTACAAGATCTGTGGTATTTCCCATTTCCATCACCCTGCCTGCATAAAATACTAACATTTTATCTGAAAGAACATAGGCAAGTCCGACGTCATGCGTGATAAATAAGATTGACATTTTTGTTTTATGGTTGAGTTCCTTCAATAATTTTACAACCTGAGCCTGAATGGTAACATCCAAAGCCGTTGTTGGCTCGTCCGCTATGAGTAGCTTGGGTTGCAGTAGCAGTGCCATACAAATTACAATTCTTTGAACCTGACCACCTGAAAGTTCATGTGGGTATCTATTTAAAATCTTTTCAGGATCTGGTAGCCTTACGCTTGTCATTGCTTCAATAACTTCATTCCTAGCTTCAGTTTCACTTACACTTTTTCCGGTTCTTTCATAACGAATATTGAGAGCTTCAATTAATTGGTTACCTACTTTTTTAACAGGATTCAAACTATTTAATGGATTCTGAAATATCATAAATACGCTGGTTCCTCTCAGCTTTGTGGCTTCTCGTTCAGATATGTTGACCAGGTTTTGTCCGTTGAAGAGTACATCACCTTCGGATTTACCTACCGGTGGAAGCATCATTGAAATAACCTGACCTAAGGTGGATTTTCCAGATGCCGATTCTCCTACCAGTGAAATCAGTTCTCCTTCCTCTATGTCTAGATTGAGGTTATCTATAACCTTGTATTTTCCGGCAACCGTGTTGTATGTAACATTTAACTTCTTAATGCTTAGTAACAAAGTTCTCACCTAGTAATTTATTCTGTTTGATATTATGTCCTGCATTCTATCTCCCACCAATACGAATCCGATTACAATTATCAATATGGCCAATCCCGGGAATATGGCAAACCACCATCCTGTTGGAAGAGTCCCAACACCATGTGAAGCCATTGCTCCCAGTTCTGGGATCGGAGGCTCCAGGCCTATTCCCAAAAATGCAAGGGTTGAGTATGTAAGAATTACATTTCCGAAATCAAGTGCTGCATAGGCAATTATAGGATCCAACGAGTTGAGGAAGAGATACCTAAAGAACAATCTTGTGAATGAAACATGATTTAATTTTGCAGCTTGAACATAATCCAGATTCTTTATTTTAAGTGTTTGAGCCCTGAAGAATCTTGCATAAATAGGCCACCAAACTATTGATAAAGCAAGTAGTACCCCTGACAGAGATTCGTTAAATAATACGGATAGGGCTATTACTAGAATTAACGCGGGCAAGGAGAGAAAAGCATCAGTTATTCTCATTGCGACTTCATCAGTGTATTTTCCCTTGTAACCCGCGATTACCCCTATTATACCTCCAAATACTATGGCAGAGAAAACGACTAATATTGAAACGAATGCATCTCTTGGCATAGAGTAGAGTAATCTTGATAGGATATCTTCACCGTATGTGTTTGTGCCAAGTGGATATCTGAAAGAAGGTGGTCGTAAATTTTCACTTAGATTATATTTAAAAGGGTTGTGTGGCAGAAGAGCAATAGCTGGACCGGAAGTCCCAAATAAGAATTCGAGGATTCCTTGAATTAGTGACCATCCGAGAAAGAGTACTACTATGATTAATCCAAAGAGTGCGCTTTTGTCCTTTATAAGTAATTTCAACCATTGAACGAATCTGCCTTGACCCTTTGTCTTTTTCACTCTTACATTTTTTTCTCTTATCGTTTCTTCTATCATTCCAGCCTCACCCTTGGGTCTAACACTCCATAAAGAATATCAGCTATGAAATTAGCTACAATTATGGCAATTGCAATAACTATTGTTGTTCCAAGTATTCCCGGGTAATCAAAAGTGTCTATAGAGTTAACAATGTAAAAACCAATACCATGGTAGGCAAAAATATCTTCAATAATAACCGCGCCTGCAAAAGAATAGGCCAAAGCCAGGACGATATAGGTCACTAATGGAATGGATGCATTCCTCAAAGCTACTCCATATATTGCCTTTCGTCTTGCAATTCCTTTCATCAGTGTTAACCTGAAATAATCAGTTTCCATTACATCAAGCATTGTTGATCTGGTCAGTCTTGTTATTACACCGAATGAAATGACAGCGACCGTGATTGTGGGTAAAATCATGTGATGAATAAGACTCACAACGTAAACCCAATCTCTGGCCCATAGTGCGTTTAGCAGCGGAAAAGCCAACACGTTCGGCGGAGAAGCAAGAGTTGGATTGGCCATGTTTATTGCAGGTAAAAGTTTTAAGTCATACGCTATGAATAACTGGAAAAGTGCCGCCAAAAGAAATGGAGGAACAGACCAAGTAGACAAATAGATTCCTTTTACTACATTATCAGCGGGCTTCCTTCTCTTAGAAGCCGCATATGCACCCGTGAACAAACCAAGTAATACTGATAAAATCACTCCTGGCACAACAAATTCCAAAGTTCTTGGGAGATATATTGCAATTAACTTTATTACAGGTTGATCGTGAACTGGATCCATGCCAAAATTACCTGTGAAAACGTGCCCGATGTAGTCAGCTATTTGGACATATACTGGGAGATTTAATCCATATTGCTTTATTATAGGCAAAAGCTCCGCTCTAGTGGCATGTGGGGCTCCGCTATATATTTTTGCAAGAGCGAATGGGTTTGGAGCAATAAGATGGATCAGGCTGAAAATCAAAACGATCAGAATGAGCAAAGTGATTATTGCATAAATTGATCTTCTAATAACAAACACTATGGCTCTCGCGTCCATGCAGATGTAATGGCAATAGTACTACATAAAATGATCTGTAAAAGATTGCGTGTAAATGCCAAGTTCTGAATGAAAGAATTGCGACTTTTTCGTCATGAATTTACCTATAAAAATCGAAAAAATTGTGTACTTTTTCAATATGTACCGATTTCTTGGTAATAGGCTAGAATTTTTCGATATGGAGGTGAGAACTAATTAAAGATCGATATTCAAGATTCCCATCTATACTGCCACAGTGACCATTGGCTTTAAAACTGCAAGGACACTGTTACCTTTTAGATCAGAATTTGAGTTGTATTCCATATAAGTGATAGAACATATCTAATCGATTTTTAGGCAATAATTATTTTGAATTTTTCCAAAACGGAGATCTTCAAAAGAGATGTTAACTTTATGTCATCCAATATCTAGAACGAGTGATCTTTGGACTATTTTTGACCTACCATAAAAACCATATTCTTTTATACTCATAACTTGTTCAAGAAAAAATATCTAAAAAATTTATGTAATTTATCAAAAAAAATGTTTAATAATAAAAATATTAGTGAAGCCTTATAGATGCTGTAAATAAGGTTTCCAATAGATCAGTTATAGTTACCATTCCTGGGAGATTGAAAAGTGTTATTCCCTTGTCTAAAGATGAATCTCCTAGCACTGTGCCATTTGGAAGTGTAACATAGAAATGACCTTCTATTCCTGCCAGATTTAGATAGTACTCTGCTTTCTTTACATTGTATGTTTCTGGGGCAAGGCCTTTTGTTGCATTATCATACAGACCCTTGAAATTTGGTGAAGCAGGTCCTATGTAATTCTGGGCCAGATACGTTCCGTTCACATAAAAAGTTGAGTCCAGAGCTGTTTGATTGATTGCATACCACATCGCTTCCCTGAATTTCAACAGATTCGTTGGAAACCTGTGATTATTCATTGACACGTAGAATACTGCAGGGATTGAGCCCTCGTTTTTGAAATATGAGTTCAATGGAAGTGTTTTGTAATTAGCTGAACCTGTGATTGAACCAATATATGAAGAACTCACAACAGACATCTGGTAAGTGTTCCCAGTGAATCCAGAAACTCTTCCTGAGTGATCAACGCAATAGTCTATCACTACTGTTTTTATGTGTGCTGGTTGGGAAATGTTCGGGAAGTTTCCAACTGCCTTTCCTGCTGCAGAGTTCCAGTATTTGTTTCCCCAATAATTACTGACCTTTGATAATGTTACACTGGTTAATGTTGATGCCACCTTGGAAATTTGATATGGTCCTGTTCCTGGCATTCCGTTTAAATCAGTGTAGTTATTGAATGAACCGGCAGTAACTCCGTTATGAGCGTCCAAGAATATTGGGTCAGCAATGTTTCCCCACCATTCTGCTATATCTTTGCAGAAAAATGGATATGGATGGCCTAAGTTAATTGTAAGGTTAAGCGCACCATTTTTGTGTGCACTGCTGCTGTATCCTGGAACTGCAATTGCTTGATTTCCATATGATATTAACGCTGCCTGGGTTGCATTGGACCAAGGAGCATAGTTTGATAGCATAGTTGCCAGATAGTTTGCAGCATATTCTGTGTTTGACAAATTAAACCTTGAGTATTCGGTCGGGTATGGGAATGCTATACCAGAGGATGTAGAAACATTTGCCTCGTGCATCATGTCTTTAATCCATCCCAATGGAACTGAGTATGGCGCGGTTGATGCGAATGCTGAACTGCTGAACAACATACCTCCGTAATTTGCAACTGAAACACCTTGTGCCATATCAACTGTTCTGTATAGAGAGAACCATACCGTTGATGCGTTTACTGGGGTTCCTGTGCTGAAAGAGATTCCATTACGAAGTGTGATATTGTAGTTTTGGAAGGGGGTGCCCCCTACTGGTGTTGTCGGCAATGCTTTTGCCAGAACCGGGACTACCTGGTTAATGTTGGAACCGTTTAACTCATACAACTGCTGGAAAACTGAAGAAAATAATGGCCCATCTTGGACAAAGAATCCGTGGGATGGATCCAAATAGTCAGGCGCAGCCAGGGAAGTTGCATCTGATACATCTGTCAGATTGTTGGATGTTGGTGCGGTGATACCATTTTTATTGTAACTCATATTATAGGACAGCATATTGTAGAAATAGTCCTCATATGAGTTGTAAGTGAAATTTTGTATATATGGCTGAACAAAGAAATATGTTGAGGGGTTTGGGAGCCATATATAGTTGTACTGGTTGTAGAATGTGTGATATAAACTTACGAACTCCTTCTGCTGAGCGGAGACGTTTGAATTAAATGCTGCAGATAAAGCAGCGGATGAGTTGAGTGTCGCATTAGTTGCCCATGCTTCGTTAGCCCCGAATACTCCCCCATTGGAGTAGTCTGTCATTGGGAACAATTGTTGAGCGATTGGATCTGGCCAATCAGGTAACCATCCCAAATCCACAAATTGAGCTGTTGCATTTGGAGTTGTCCAAGCGCCCAACCCGGCTCCAGTTACTTGGCCGAGGGACACCGGCAACCCTAGGGCTTTCATATTGGAAAGTATGACTCCCGTTTGGTACGTGCTTAAGGCATTCAGTGGCGACAAGGCAGTAACCTTCATCGCTGGAAGATTTGTGCTGGATTTGTGAGTATACTCATAACCCAGAAAAATCCCTAATCCAGAGGCAACTACCACTACAGCCACTACAACTGATAGTATTTTCTTGTTCATAGTGGATGTATAAATATCTATATATTTAATCTTTATTGCTCTTGCAACGGCTTTATGTCCACAATGATGGTTTTAAAATCCTAAATATTATTCGGAATTGACAAAAGTTGTTTAAATTTATTCTTTTGTTTGGTGTTTTAATAAAAATTAAGATGGAATTAAAACAACTCTTTAGTGATAGAAAAAATTAAATACCTGTCAGACAATTGTCCCTTATGATGCAATACGATCCAGAATTTGAGAAAATTCTTAAATCTGCAATGGTTAGAGTTAAAGTTATAGGATGTGGTGGAGCAGGATGCAACTCTATAACAAACCTTAAAAAATTTGGAGTGCCTGGAGCGAGACTTATAGCACTCAATACAGATGCAGCTCACCTCAAGGATAAAACTGATTCTGACATTATGATGCTAATTGGTGAGCGATTGACTCATGGTTTGGGAGCGAAGGCAGATCCTAACATAGGAAGAGATGCCGCTATCGAGAGCAAGGATAGTATAGCAAGAGCTACTGCAAATGCAGACCTGGTGTTTATAATTGCTGGAATGGGAGGAGGCACTGGAACTGGAAGTGCGCCAATTGTTGCACAGGCAGCTAGAGCAAACGGTGCTCAAGTAATCTCCTTCGCAATATTGCCAAGAAACAGTGAAGGCGAAATTAGAAAACAGAGTGCAAAGATAGGACTCCAGAATTTAACCAAAGTCAGTCATACGGTTATATTAATTAAAAATGAAAAACTGAGAGAGTTGTATGGAAAAAAGAGCGAAGAGGAGAGTTACGCTCTTGCGGATAGGCAAATCGTTGAACAGATTTCAGGATTGATACGGACCATCACGGAAACAAGTCTCATTAATGTTGAATTTTCTGATCTTATGAAGATTCTCTCGTATTCAAGGGCTGCTTATATCGGAGTGGGAGAATCATCAGGAGGAGAGAGGAGAATAGAATTTGCACTTAATGATGCGCTGACAAGCCAGATGATGGAAGTCGATATATCAAAAGCAAAAGGTTGCTTAATGAGAGTTGTGGGAGGCAACTTTACAATAGATGAATTTGATGATGTCTGCAAGAAGATGTTATCACGAATGAATGAAGACTGCGAATTCATTGTTGGTGCAGATATCAATGAAGAAATGGGAGATTCTGTAAAAATATTCCTTGTCATAACAGGAGTTGATTCAGACTCAATAATAGGAAATGGGGGAGACATTGGACCTGGAGTTTTCGGTGGCGATGACCAGGGAAATGTAATTTCCTAATTGATAAAAGGTTATTGCATTATTTTAATTCCCTTGATTTATAGTCAACTCCGTTGATATCTATATATCATTACTGTGCATGAGATTAACTATGAGAGAGGAAGAATTAAAAACCTGTTACAGATATCAAAAAAGATACCTCAAGTGGATGGAAGGATAAGATACATCGTGATGCCAAACAAGAGATATAACTACAACGAAGAAGATGTTTATAAGTTCCTAAACAAAGGAATAAAGAGAAGAACAGTCATGTATACACGTGTACCAACACCGGAACAGAAGATTGACCTACAGAATCAGATCGAGAAGTTAAAACAGTGGTGTTTCATGAATGGCAGCACTATCAGTGCAAGATATTCGGATGTGGTTTCGCGCATTTCATTTGATGAAGGAAAAGGTTTCTTTGTAATGCTCAAAGAGATCATGGATAATAGGGTTAAAAGGGTAATTATGACATACAAAGATGAGCTTAGCCACGTGGGGTATGATCTGTTCAAACATATAGTTGCCAAATTCAGAACGGACATAACTGTCATATCTGAAGTTGGAGATGCCAACTTGGATTTAGAGAAAGCATTCGCAAACGAGATACAGGATATAGGGGTATATCCACGAAGTTTAAGCATCAAGAAGATGATAACTTCCAAAGGTGATTATTAACATGATCAACAGGAATCATAACCTAGTCGCTTCACTTGATTTGGTTGATGAAAATAAATTATTGAATATTGCCAAACTAATAGAAGATTATGTGTTCGCCTATAAGATTAACTGGCCAACGATTCTTTCATGCGGAAAAAGTATCATATCAAAATTGGGCAAATACGGTAAAGTGATATGTGACTTAAAAATTGCTGATGTGCCCAACACTGTTGATTTAATTTTGAGACAGATCGAGAGTGAGAGTCCTTGGGGTGTTATTGGTCATTTATTTACAGGTAAAGATTCTGTAGAAGCCATGACGAGAAGATCCGGTGACATAAAGGTGATAGGTGTAGTTTCGATGAGTAATCCGGGCGCTTCTGTTTATGTAAATAAAAACTATGTTTCACTTATGGAAGATGCCAGAAGTTCTGGCTGTTATGGAATAGTAGCCCCTGGAAACAATTATGAACTGCTCAGGCAAATATCAAAAAATAAGGGAGATTTGAAAATTTTCAGCCCCGGGATTGGTGCACAGGGTGGAAATATAAGGGAAGCGTTACTTGCAGGTGCAGATTACCCTATTATCGGAAGATCCCTTTATGGAAATGATGATCCTGTTGGCTATCTTTTAAATCTACAATAATTTCAAAAAATGCTTATCTATTGGCTTTTAAAGGATTTAAGTTCGAAAGTTATATATTGTAATCAAAAATACAGGTGATATCACTATAAAGACTGATTATTATGAGTGACGTTCTTCCTGATTTAGAACAAAAGCGAGAGGTTTTACGAAATCTTGTTGAATCACACATCAAACGCAGAGATGAGTTGTCACAAGAGGCACATTACTTTGCTGAAGAGAGGGATAAGTTAAACCAGAAATCCAAGAGCATGAGAGAAGCTGTTATGAAGAAAATTGATGAGAAGGGAAAGCTCATCGAGAATATTCAGAAGCTGAGGAATGAGAAAGAAGAGCATTTTGCAGAACTTTCTGAGTTGAGAAAAGAGTTGAGGAAATATAGAGATTCTTTCAAGTCTCAGGGAGTTGATCCTGGTGAGCTAAAAAAGAAGGAGAGAGAACTGCAACGATTGGAAAAGATGCAACAAACACAGCCCTTAAATAAAGATGAAGAGAAAAGAGTGGTATTGGACATCAGAAAATTATCGAATGAAATTAAGAAGACGCGTGATGTTGTTGAAAGAGAACTGAGAGAGAACGAAAACGTGAAGGGTGTCTCAGAGAAAATTTCCGAAAAAAGAAAGGTTGTGGATCAATTCAAGAAAGAGATTGACGGTATTTCTAAAAACATAAATCAACTGGGAGAGGAAATTAACAAGGGACTGCAGGAACTGGACGAAACTAGAAAAAAAGCAGACGAATTTCACGAGCAGTTTGTAAAATACACAAAGGAATCCGAAAAAGAGCATGAGGGATTTATCAAGGCGAAAACAGATCTGAGAGACCTTGAAAAGATCGTAGGTGGAATGGTAGCGAAAACCAAGGCCACGAGAAAGAAAGAAAAAGAAGGAGAACTCCAAACGAAAGCTAATGTTTTGTTTGATAAATTTAAAAATGGAGAACAACTGACGACAGAGGACCTTTTGATTCTCCAAAAGGCTGGTTTTCTCTAATCCAGGCTATTACTTTCAGAAGATAACGAAACATTATAAATTCTTGATCTGTCCTGAATATTTATAAAAGATGACAGTGCACTTTCACTTACCTCACAATCTTTTCCAACTGAGGTATTTTTCATCAATAGAGACCTGATGATTTTTGACTTGTCCTTAATTGTGCAATTTTCAAATATAATCGAGTCAGTTATTTCTGAATTTTCGCCTATGGAAACATTGTCATATATTGTTGAATTGGAAATTTTTGCATTTTCGCCGATCTTAACTGCTTCGCCAATGTAGCAACTGCCCTCAATTACAAAGTTCTTTCCAACTGGTTTTTCTTTCATTATCATTTTTCCCTTAATATTATGGTCACTTATCACTGTACCATATTTCTCGGCCATTAGTTTGTTTGCAAGAATTAATTCTCTTGGTCTGCCTGTATCCAACCATGCCCCGGTTCCAACGTAAGTGTTAATTCCTATTCCTTCTCTCAATAACTTTGGAAACAGTTCCTTGGCAAAATCATATGTTTGATTTTCAGGTATATGTTCTAATATTTCTGGCTGGAACACGTATATACCCGCATTTACCATATTTGAAAAAACTTCCTCTTGAGAGGGCTTTTCAAGAAACTTTGAAACGAGTTTGTCTTTGGTTTCCACAATCCCAAATTGAGTTGGATCATCAACTTTAGTTAAAACAATAGTAGCTATTGCTTCACTTTTCAAATGGGACTTCACAACATCACTGATTGAAAAATCCGCAAGGACATCTCCACTGGCCACAACGAATGTGTCATTGAGGAAACCCCCTATCAGTTTAATTGATCCTGCAGTTCCAGCAGGTTCTTTTTCAACTGAAAATATTATATTTTGGCTGGGGTGGTTAATTTTTATCACTCCTGAAATTAGGGCCTCAAACTTGTATCCAGTTGTAATGATTATGTCCTTTATTCCTGCTTCTGAAAAAGACTTAATAGGATATTCCATGCAGGGTAAACCAGCAATTGGAACCAGTGGTTTTGGTATTGCATAGGTAATGGGTCTTAATCTTGTCCCCCTCCCTCCTGCCATTAGTACTCCCTTAATTGCCATAATCAGATATCGCGCCTCCACTTAAAATAATTTTATTTGGATTTAGTGTACTTTTTGGCTACTTTTCGCTGTGTACATAATAAGGGGATTTGAATTTTACTCCCTTTCTGATTAACCTTTGTGAGGATTCATATCCAGCATCTGCGTGTCTTATGACTCCAATGCCTGGATCTGCATTTAAAACCCTCTTAATCTTTTCTTCAGATTCTTTTGTACCATCTGCAACCAGCACAAACCCGGAATGTATTGCATTGCCAATACCTGTTCCACCGCCATGATGCACTGAAACCCACGTTGCACCTGATGCTGCATTTAGGAGTGCATTCAGTATTGGCCAATCTGCTATAGCATCGCTTCCATCCTTCATGTTTTCTGTTTCTCTATATGGAGAGGCAACAGAACCTGTATCGTGGTGATCTCTTCCTATGGCAATTGGTGCTTCAAGTTCGCCATCTTTAACCATCCTGTTCATAAGTAAGCCTATAATCTCCCTTTCCCCATAGGCAGCATAGCATATCCTGGCTGGCAATCCCTGAAATTTTACCTTATCCTGGGCAAGTTTCAGCCATCTTACCAGATGATCATTATATCCAAGTTCGTATGAAATTGCCTTATCTAATTTGAAAATGTCATCAGGGTTTCCAGAAAGTGCTACCCACCTGAAAGGACCAGATCCGATCGCAAACAGATCCCTGATATAGGCGGGAACATACCCCTGAATCTCAAAAGCCCTGCTTTCTCCCCCTTCCTTGGCCCGTGTTCTAAGGTTGTTACCATAATCGAATACCTTTGAACCCATTTCCTTGAATTTCAGAATGGCCCTGACTTCCTTGACAATTGACGCATACACTTTTTTCCTGTATTCTTCAAAATTGCTCTCCATTTCACTTTTTGCACTTTCAACGGTAAAGCCCTCCGGTATATATCCAACATTTAGGTCATGAGCTGCGGTTTGATCTGTAACCACATCCGGAACAGTACCTCTTATTGCCAGTTCACTATAAATTGTTGCAGCATTTCCCAGTAACCCAATAGAAATGGGTTTCCGTCTTTGAACGAATTCGTCCTTTATTTTTAAAGCTTCATCCAGATCCTTAGCCTGAATATCCAAGTATTTTCCATTGATTCTTCTGTCTATTTTTTTCTGGTTAACTTCTACGACAATGGCCACACCATTGTTCATGGTTACTGCCAGTGGCTGTGCTCCTCCCATTTCTCCCAGTCCTGCAGTCAAAACCCATTTGCCTGAAAGGTCATCCTGTTTGAAATCCTTGGCTGCCATTGCATGCAATGTCTCATATGTCCCCTGCAGAACACCCTGACTACCTATATAGATCCAGGAACCTGCTGTCATCTGACCAAACATTGTAAGTCCCCTTCTCTCCAATTCCCAGAAAATATCATCTGTTGCAAATTTTGGTACAATTTGAGCATTTACAATCAATACCCTTGGAGCTTCTTTTGTTGTTTTAAATGCTCCGACAGGTTTTCCAGATTGAATTAACAGTGTTTCATCATTATACAGTTCCTTCAGCATGCTCACAATTTCATCAAAATCCTTCCAGGTTCTCGCAGCCTTTCCTTTTCCCCCATAAACTATCAGATTTTGTGGATCCATGGCTACATCCGGATCGAGATTATTCATCAAAAGCCTCAGGGCAGCTTCCTGCTGCCATCCTCTCGCATTGAGAGTTTTTCCCCTTGGTGCCCTTATTTCTCTTATTTCTTGCATAGTCATTGTATAGAAAGAATGTTTAATAATTCTTTGAGGGAACATAAGGAATTATTTTTCAGAATAAAACATGCTTCCTGAAAATGCCAGCGCCCAAACTATGTTTGGAATGAGTATCATCCGTTCAATGCCTCCTTCCCCGAGACCTAAGTCAAATGAATTTGAGACCATGATTGTGAGCATAAATAGTACAAGTGAAAATATCGAGAGTGACCCAAGAAACGCCCATATCCCGGACATCACATCCCTCCTCTTAGCAAACACTGAATACGACGAAATGGAACCAAATAGGAATGCCAGTAACGCAAAAACTAAGTGAATATATCCGAAGTGTTCGTTGAAAACACCAACCCCTGCAGATCCTATTCCTGCTATTATAAGGAAAATTGAAAGAGTCCTGCTGTATTTTTGAAAACCTATTCCTGATAGTATTTCCGTTATGCCCAAAATAATGATTGATGCGTTGAAAATGTATCCTGTGCTAACAATTCCAAGATGGCTGATACTGTTGTTGGACAGGTTATAACCTGGAACTAAGAAGGCAGCAATATTGAGAAAGATATAAAACTGAGATACACCAATAAACAGTATTAGTGCACTGGTTTTGTTATTGATCATTTTAGGATTTTTCATTTACTATCATGAAAATTAATTTTATATATATTTTCTATCTTTGACTTTATATAAATACTAAGATGATTTATCCATTATCTGATTCAAAAATGTTTGAGTTTCTCTTAGGGATTGCAATATATGATTTTTTTCCATAAATCCGTGTCCCTCTCTTGGGAAAATAAGGAATCTTACATCTTTTCCATTTTGCTTTAATGCCCTGTAAAACTCCATTGACTGGGAAACTGGAACAGAGGGATCTTCCTTTCCGTGCATAATGAGAACTGGACAGTTTATATTTTCTACGTATCTGAGTGGGGAGAATTTCTGGAATTTTCCATCAGCATAAGCAGATTCTTCATATTGTATTTCATCCCATTCAGGAATATTTGTAGTTCCATGAAAGCTAACCCAGTTTGAGATTCCAAACAAGGTTATACTTCCCTTGAAAATATCAGTTTGCGTGATGGCCCATTGAGCCATGAAACCACCGTAGGATCCTCCGATAATAACAATTTTATCAGGATTTGCGTACCCCTCTCTGACCAGCATTTTTACACCACTTATAATGTCCTGCAAGTCCTTCCCTCCCATATCACCCATATTCATTTCAGCGAATTTTCTACCCTTTCCAGTACTCCCTCTGAAATTTGGCATAAATATTGACCATTTTCCTTCCAGCAGAAAAGAGTAACGGTCTAAGAAGGTTTCCTTAACAGAACCAGTTGGTCCGCCATGAATCATAACCATCAGTGGATTTTTGTTTCCTGGATTCCTTAAGAATCCGTGGATCTCCAGTCCATCTTCAGACTTCCAGCTGACGTCTTTCCACGGGAATTTTCTGGTGTTCAAGAGTTCACTGTTAATGTTGGTTATTTTTTTAAAATTCCCATTCAGCAGATTTAACTGAAAGACTTCTGCAGGTTCTGAGATGTTCGTAAATGTAAAATATGCAATTTTTTCTTTAGTCAAACTAAAATCTGCCGATACTGAAGGATATATGTTTCCCCTAAAAGTTGAAATTGTTTTTTTATTCTTA
>JAJZYV010000299.1 GCA_021797955.1 Thermoplasmata archaeon | reverse complement strand
GGTCCTTAATTATAATTGTATGCGCAACTGTAAATGTTTCAACTTCAACCTTCCTTATCTTTCCTTTCATCTTTTTTCTCAAATTAGATGCAACTTCAGCGGCGCTCATGGCGTGGTATTCAACGGGGTAGTTTTTGATCATTGTCTTTAAAATCCTGCTCTGCTTGAAATCTAACTTAAAAGGTCCAGAAACCTGTTTGAAAAATCCCATCTCTCCTTCAAATATGGGTGCAGGCCCTGTGAAGCCGGATTCGGCCAGATTGGCTGCAAAAACGCTATTCCTTGAGGCATTGGCTGCTGTTGCCCCCTTCCACATGCTCAATTCTCCGGCCCTTGTCTGTCTGAGGCTTATGTTATTGTTTATGGCAAGGTTCAGGGTGTGAGCAAATCTTTCATGATCAAGTTTCAGTAGATGGGCCAGTCCGGCGGCTGACGATATACTGATATATGTCACGTGATCCCATCCCCTATCTCTTATGGAAACAACATCTGAAAGTGCGCATATGGTTTCGTACGCAACGGCTGCGCTGTTAAGCACTTCCTTTCCCGAAAGCTCCTCTGCCTCAGCCATTGCAATTAAGGGTGGAATATTATCCGATGGGTGGAGGGCCTCCCTTGAAAGGTAGGTGTCATTATAATCAAGGTACCTGGTCATCGTGCCGTTCAGAAAAGTTGCATTTTCAACGGAAGCCTTATTTTTAGTAAAATATACGGTGGCATTCTTTTTTCCGCTGGATGGTAAAAGAGTTTTCATTCCTATTTTTACAGGTTCTGCATTAAAAGCTCCAAAGGAAGTAATGGCTATATCCGCAACTCTCTTTTTAAGTTCTTCCAGTTCCTTTTCTCCCACTCCATTCTTTCCCATTTTTTCTGACATATCTATGATGCTTAAAGTAACACTATCCATGGTCAGAAATGGAAACATATGTAATAAATTGTTATCGATAAAAAATTCCTATATAAACCTCAATCCTTCCTATTGGAAAGACGATTTCTAAAATCCCCGGTATCACGAAGAACACTAACTTGATAGGTTTCCCTCAATACAGACGGATACGCCTTTTCCATCAAGAGTTAACGAATTGAAAGATTTCATTTTCGCGGTTATTAGAAATCCTCGAAAGATCTAAAACTCGGTTTATTTAACCTTTAACTCATTACTTTTACGTGATATGTACAGATCTATCTTCAAGGCTGCCACAAGTTTGTATGCCTTCTTCGGCATTCTGTTCATGATCTCCCTCTTTTTCACCTATAGATCTTTGTCCCTGAAGGTATATGCGGAATATCATAGACGCTGTATTTCCCTGTATTTCCCATCCGTCATAGTGAGGATCTGTAAGTGCATGTTTAGCGATATAGGATTATGGAACATACATATGAAAAGCGCAAAGTGGATTGATCAATAAAAGGTATCAAAATGTGTGCCATATAAATTGGTACAGATCAACAACAGAATCAAATGAGCCTAATAGGATTTTGACACCCTTATCCTCCATCATTCTACTCTATCGAAATTTTTAAATATGATTAATATTTAACTATTATTGGATGTTAAAGAATAGAAACAGGAAAATAATGTTATTTTCAGTTCTTATAGTCCTTATAGTTGCAGTTCCAATTTCTCTCCTTGAATTTTTTCCTTCAAGAGAACCCGCAATTTCAGTAAGTGATGGTAAAGCATTCTATGCATGCGATGCCAACTTCTCTGCCCACATTCTGCCTCTGTGGATCCACAATGTGACGGCATCAGCATCAATTGGAGAGAAAGGATATCCAAATTCATCATTATCCTTAACCGCTTGGGGATTTGAGAAATACTGTGGGGGTGGGATAGTAATGTTCTTTATTCTTATCAATATGACAGGAAGCTTGCCTTCTAATCTTCACCCTTCCGGTCTGATGTTGACGCAGAACCTGAGCTCTCCAGGATTTGATTGCTCGCCATTCACTAGTTTTCGTTACTTCCCTAGAACTGCAATGATGATAAATACATCCTATAGCAAAACAGCACCAACACGTCCATGTTTTTTCGGGAATTCTTCATGGAGTGCCGAATATAACATAGAGAATCATGCAAAAGCCAATCCCGGCTCACTTTTAAACTTTTCTGTGAAGAGTTCACTTAGGGATTCAGGAATTATTAGCGGTTCTTTACCTTTCCCTCATCCAGGAGACACATACTATACGACCATAGGTGCTGAAATTCTTGGTCTCTCCAAACCTGTATCTGTACAAGTAGAATTTGCATTTAAGGACGTGGTGTAATCATGAGCGGAGTGTTTCAAAAAAAGGCTGTGATTGGGTTGATGATCCTATCTGTTGCAACCATGGGCTTACACCTCCCTTCAGCAAACGTTACTTTTGGACCAGGCGTGACCCCACAGTGTAATCTAGTTGGTTATAACGGAAATGATACCATTTACATGACTACAGGAATTGGTAATGCCTACACAGATTCACCACATTTTTCCAATCTCTCCTCAAATGGATATGCAAATAGTTCTTGTTTACATAGTTATCGTCCCCATTATGTCCTAAATTCTGTTGGCATAGCAACCGGTTCAAATTATTCCTACAAAGGCGAAGAAGCTCATCCTTTTTCTGAGTCTTGCAACGGATTAGGGTTGTCAGTGTATATCCCTGTTGCAGTCTCTGGTCTATCCTTTGTCCCGAATGAAGTACCCCCACTTCATCCGCAATGCCCTAGGGGGAACAATTCTGTTTGGGGTGTAAAGATATATTCCTCTTTCACAGGGATATCTTCCTGCGGAGATAAAACACATTTGACTATATGTAGGCCCTATGATAGTGGTCTGAATATAAGCGGTGAAAATGGGCAACAGATCGAGATAAACGGTGATGCAGTGCTGATGACAATGGGAGGAATAGCACTTTCAAGCTCAGCTGTTCTTTTCCCTCCGGCTGCGGGGGTTGTGCTTGCCTCAGCCGGAGCGGGGGTTTCCTTTGCTTCCGGTTTCTCCCAAATGGTAAACTACGTAAACACTAATACGAGCTTGGGAGGCTTGGAGTATCCGGAGGTTTCCACAAACACACTCTTATGGAACCAGATGTTCGTGGACAATGGAATCTGGAAGAAGGATCCTGCCAGCGCCTACGGATGTGGAAACTTTAGCAATGCATTTTCTGCCCAGGAGCTCCTGAATATGAAAATTCCTTATTCCGCCTTCTCATCCTCGGGCTGTCTTCACCTTGAAGCACAAAATATAGTTTCTTGCACCCCTAATTATTATGAAGGCACGGGAAGTGGTAGACCCGGTGCTACTGCCAATCTCTCGATACCAATTGTTCCGGCATACACCATCCATGGTGAGGTAAAAGGTCCCAATGGAGGATTGGCAAACCAGAAGGTCCTCATAAAGATGAGATTCAACAAACCAGAGGCAACCAATTGTGTGGCTTATGTGGTCAATACAAACTCAGCCGGTGACTACAAGTTCTTTGCAAAGCCT
>JAJZYV010000298.1 GCA_021797955.1 Thermoplasmata archaeon | reverse complement strand
TGTCATACAAACCAATCACTCCCCTGTATTTCATTATACAGGGGAATTGTGCAACACACTTTGCCTTAACATACTCTCTATTTATGTGAAACACTGATGGAGCGGAAAAGGGCCTTTGCGTATGACTAACAAGATCTCATTCAGGGTTAATGGATAAATTACTGTGACTGATGCGTGTCAGATTTGTGAAAAAACCTAACTAAATTGCATATCTTAATTTGTAAGATGCTAGTAAATCCTCGTAATTTAATAGCCATCGTCACCTTATTATGATCCATGGTCCTTCAGAAAACCAGATCGCTTCTCAATGCGAATGGCTATGTTAAAGTCCGTAAGCATTCAAAGTTAATGTTACAGAATCAACACTTTTTTAGTTTTAATTGATATTGCTCAATGATTGTAATATAAATAGCATAACTCTCTGCTAATTTGCATATACCAATATGTCTGCCAAAGCAATGGTAATATGCTCTTGGAAAAATATTTCCTGCAGAATCTTATTTTGTTTATCACTAATTCCTGTGTCCTTTTTAGTGTTGTTAGTGATAAAGATTTTTCCGCAGTCATGATTAATACTCTTTTAAGGAATCTTCACCATTAAAGCGTAGAATAGAAAAAATATTTCTTCCCATTAATGAGTTCTATGACGCAAACCTGAATCTAATGATTTAAAATGTTTTCCTAATTAAAAAAATTGGCCTTTTCACGGCATACTTTGAACCAAGATACTTTCATTGATTGTATGAAGTTTTATGGTTTGGTACTTGAAGTTCCCTCCTATTAAGATAAAATAGAATACAATATTAAAAAAATGTATTGTATTTGTTCGATCTTGTAGATTCAGATAAAAGAAGAAATATCATGCAAACCAGATTGTTTGGGATATGGACTTGAAATGGAAAACATTCTTTGAAGATTTGAAGGTAAGAGAGCTCAAAAAAGTGAAATGGTAAGGGTAGGTCAAGTTGCCCGTTCTGCATGACTAAATAGGGGATCAGACATTTTCGAGATGTTATAATTTAACTTACATTTAGATCTATACGATAAATAATCTTGGAATATCCTAAGAACTGCATAAATGCTGAATAATTCTAACTTTCAATTGAAGAGGGAATGAAGTGGAATGTTAGTTCCAATCTCAATTATATACCTTTTCTTTAACATTCAATCACAAAATTTTTGAAAATTGAAATTTATTGCTAAAAGAAACTTTATCAACACGGTAGCAGATTGGTGTTGTATAGAATATTTTAAAATTAGTGCAACTCATCTGCAATATGACACTTTTTATACAATATTCAATATAGTAGTTCTGAAAGGAGACATGGAGATTATAATCGGGATAGATCTAATTTCGAGCAATATTACTACTTTTGCGTATCGATTTCAATCTATCGAACTTATACCGATGAAATTTGGAGCATCTTCTGGATGCAGATCCTTTCCTCCATTTATTTCTTTATCTGGTGACGGAAAATTACTTCTTGGAGACGCAGCTAAAAGAAAAGTTGTGACTTCCCCGCAATCAACTTTAGGATCTCCACTTAGAATGATCGGCACAGACTTTAAGTTCACCTTTCTTGAAAAAGAGATGTTTCCTGAGCAAATATTAGCACTAATACTCCGTTCCATTAAGAAAGAAGCCGAGGATTACCTAAAGAAAGATGTTGAAAAGGCAGTTCTTGCAATTCCTCAATGCTATGGTTTTAAAAAAAGGGCGAGAATAGAAGAGGCAGCTAAGATAGCTGGTTTTACAAAAATAAGATCCGTTGGTCAGTCATTGTTAGGTTCGCTGATGTTCACATTTCATAATATGAATTTTGATGGAAATATAATTTCTCTCACCATAGGCAGCGATTTTGCTGAAGCGTCTGTCATTGAGACTTCAAGGGGGGTGGCAGAGGTATTGTCTGTTTCCTGTGATTTAAAACTTGGAGAAAATTCGATTGATAAGACTCTTACCAACTTAGTAATCAATAAATACAAGGAACAGGAGAAGTTTGGCCTGAATTTTGGCATCAGTGAAACATTAAGACTGATGGAGGAATGCGAAGAGGCTAAAATAGATTTAAACCAATCTTTATCTACGGAAATTTTTATACCTAATTTATTTCAGATTGATGATAAACCAAAGGACCTAAGGATAGGTATAAATAGAGTCGATTTTGAAAACGCTATAAAGCCTATAATAGATAAAATTTTACGCTTAATGGATGATGCTCTTTCTCAGTCGTTCACAGCAAAGAAATATATATCGAAAATTATCATTAGTGGCAGTGGGTCCAGACTCCATTCAATCCGAGCTGCAATAGAAGGATATTTTGGGATAAAAGTTAACCCGGTATACGACCCAAGTGAGATCGTTGCCGAGGGTGCTGCACTGCTCGCAGGAGTCTTACAAGGAGATATAAAAAACCTACTACTTCTAAATTCTATTTCTTTAGACCTTTATGTCCAGCTGGAAAATGGGGAACCAAGGGAATTATATAAGCGCAACTTAACTATCCCTACATTTAAGACTATTGAATACGATAACGTAGTGTCTTATAGGGATTATGTCACTTTTCGAATATTTGAGGATGTTAGAGATCAAAATGAGCCTATTTTAGAATATAAAGTTAATATTATTAACTCATCTTCAAAGAAAGTCAATAAAATCATTGTCAAATTAGAAGTTGATCCAGATTCTAATTTTAAATTCGTTTTTATGAATGGAGATACTATGCAGTTCTTAAATTTTGAAATTATTTCCTCTGTATTCAGACAAAAGGAAATAATTGAAGAGATGAAAGTCCAGTGTAAAAAAATTATACCTGACTAATGAGTAAAAAATTGGAGCTGTTCAGGAAAGTGTTAAAGAATAATTGTGTCCAAACGTCTCATTATGCAGGGAGTGGATCCAGATCGGGACACTATTCTATGACCTGCCCATATTGAACAGATTGTGCCACACGCCGGTGCAGAACAGTGTGTTATCTATCCTGTCATCCCTTCTCTGTGCCACATTCCATCCAAGCATCTTCTTGTCCGCTGCAAATCCTGATTCGGAATTGCTTCTCTGATGGTACTTATTCAGATATACCATTGTATCAGCAACAAATTCCTTCATCGTACCCTTCCATTTCTGTGATCCATTCAGGATAGCATTCTTCTTGGGTATTACAAAGACCTTTGTATCTCCCAGTTTATCCACGTATGATGAGGATGAATAATACCTGTCAAGCCTGATGGAATCCATGTGTATTCCCATAATTGCAAGGAGATCCTTTGCCCTGTCAAATGCCTCTCTCTCTGAACGCATTGATGAACCGAAGGCTATGTACAGTCGTGAATCAAGATCCATTGCGGCGAATGAATAAGCAAACAATCGTTTCTTATGACCTTTAGATTCCCTTGCATCTTTACCATGATCGGGATTTTCCTTAGCCTTATCCTTGAGATGCTGTGCATGTGACTCATAGTTCTTCTTCACCGT
>JAJZYV010000297.1 GCA_021797955.1 Thermoplasmata archaeon | reverse complement strand
GGGAGGATATCAGGTTGGAAATTTTCCAGTTAAGTGGGGAGAATGGAATGGAAAGTACAGGGATTCAATCAGGAAATTCTGGAGAGGGGATTCAGGTATGTTGGGAGAATTTGCAACGAGACTTTCAGGATCACCTGACCTATACAATGAGGGCGGAAAAACGCCCCATTCAAGCGTAAATTTTGTAACATGCCACGATGGGTTCACGCTCAGGGATTTGGTGAGTTACAATCAGAAGCATAATGATGCAAATGCAACAGATCCAAATAGCGGAGTTGATGATAACTATAGTTGGAATCACGGTTTTGAAGGAGAGACAGACAATTTGGAGATTGAGTCGGCAAGAAAAAGGGACATCAAGAATTTAATTCTGTCACTCATGATCTCTCAGGGAACCCCGATGATTCTTGGTGGTGACGAAATTGGAGCAACTCATTACGGTAACAACAATCCATACTGTCAGGACAACAGTTTAAATTGGTATGACTGGGCCAATTCAGACAAATGGAAGGACATAAAAAGTTTCATGAAAGATGCCATATCGCTGAGGCGATCCAATCCGGTTCTCGCGAGAAAGAATTTCTTTGACGGTGGGGTTGTTGAAGGGACCGGAAGAAAGGATGTTTTATGGCTAAACAATGAACTTACAGAATTAAAAGATGAGGATTGGAAGAATGAAAATAGGAGGCATCTTATGGTATGGATCAATGGAAAATCTTCCAAAGAATTTGAATATACATACAGACCATTGAAAGGAGGTGATCTGATTCTTCTCTTCAATTCTTCAGATGACGCAATCACATTCAAATTACCAGATCATTCAAAAAAATGGGAATTATACCTTGATTCGTGTAAATCTGGGGATGAGGAAGCAGGGAAGGAAATCAAATCGTTAGTTTATACTCTGAATCCCAGAAGCTCTGCCGTCATAAGAGAAATCGTCTGATCCCGGAAAAAATCTTAAAATAAGAAAATGCAGTTTCATAGATTCCAAAATTTGCGAGTTCCCTGAAAGAAAACAGCCTTGAACTTAAAAATAGTTATTTCACCATAACACAAGAGTATATTTCATTCTAGATTCTGGAAGTTTATGCTAATCTTTTTCATCAGATTAAATTTGATTGAGAAGTTTTTGAGGATATTGGCCCATTTTCAAGTCAGTCATTGAAATAAATCTTCTCCTCTGCATTTTTCCCTTTGGTCTCATTTCATATTTTTTGGCTTCGGTATGGTAAAATCTGTTTTGTCCCCTTCGTAATGATTAAAAGTCGCTCCACATGTTGGACAGGTCATTCGTGAAACCTTGTAAGTTCCAAAACTCCACTGCTTGGTTTTTTCCATGTTATTGTCATTTCCACAGACAGGGCATTTCATGAATATATATCCCATCCTACAATATATGTTTTCCATGCCAACCTTAAAGTTTTAGAATTTAGTAGTAATAGTGCCTAATCTTGACAGACTGCACATTCTGTAAAAATATCGTTTCAGACAGGGATGCACACATTTTCTACAGGAGTTCGAATATTATTGGATTTATGGACAAATTTCCAGTTGAGGATGGGCATTCACTAATAATTCCTGTAAAGCATTTCGAAAATATAATGGATATAGAAAGAAATGTGTATCTGGAAATCCATGACCTAGCAAGATATGTTTCAAGTGCCTTAATGGATGTTTTTGAGGCTGATGGAATTAACATTGGACAGAATAATGGGGAATGTGCAAAGCAGATGGTAATGCATTATCATCTGCACATAATCCCAAGACACTGCGGCAGAGAGATTGCCTGGTCAAGGCTTGATCAATCTGAAGAAGAATTGGAATTAAATTCCGTAAAGATCAAAAAGAGATTAAATGAGATTATAAACATGAATAATATTTAGTAATGTGGATTAAGGAGGAGAAAAAATGTACAGTTTAGAAGAATTATATAATAAGGCGCTGGAATTAAAAAACAAGGGAATGTCAGATAAAGAAATATCAACTGAACTTCACCTTTCTGTCAATACGGTTACCTGGTTATTAGCGAAAGATTTCTCGAAGCACAAAGTTGTAAACGATGTCAGGATAGGATGGAGAAGCGTAGGAGTATATGGTAACCGTATAGCAAGCCTTTCTCAAATAATGATGGATATTATTGAGGAGGAATCGATTATGACAGAAAAAGAAGCAGATTCCATTTTGGGCATCACTGTTAATGGTATTCCATACGCCACTTTGATTTCCTATTATATGGACAAGGAACTGATCATATACAAACCGCATCCTTCAAGGAAAGACGGGTACTTCAGCAGTAATTATGCATCCGTCAAGGGGAAAAAGGTTGTTGTCATAGATGATATTTGCAGTACTGGAGAAACTCTGAGAAGAACCATAAAGGATATAATTAACGAGGGCGGAGAGGTTCTTATGGCTATGGTAATAGCATCTAAACTGGACAGCGATGAAGTTGATGGAGTCCCGGTAAGATCACTGTTCAGAGCGTCTCTCATTGGAAAAGAATGATCTGAATGTTCTGGGGGCAGTACTTAATCAAGGATCAGAATGGAGAGCAGAGAGTATCCACAGGAATCTCTCCATCCGGCGAAATTCATGTTGGAAACTTGAGGGAAATACTAACCGGAGACATTATTTACAAGTCCATCCTTAAGACAGGCAGGGAGTCAACATTCATTTATCTTGCAGATGATATTGATCCATTACGAAAGGTATACCCATTTCTTCCGCAAACCTACTCTGAACATGTTGGAAAACCATTAAGGGACATCCCAGCACCAAAGGGAGAAGGAAAATATTCCGAATATTTTCTAAAACCATTTATTGGGGCAATGGAAAAACTTGATATAAAACCCAAAATCATCCGATCAGGAGATCTATACAGGGATGGAAAATTTGGAGAACTGACTACAGAAGTAATCAGGAAAAAGGAAAAAATTAAAGAAATTTTGGAAAGACTGTCAGGCAGGGAACTAGAGAATGACTGGTTTCCCTATAATCCAAAGTGTTCAAAATGTGGGAGGATCAACTCCACTAAGGTAACCGGGAACTCTGAAAATGTTGTAAATTACACATGTTCCTGCGGTAATGAAGGAGAGAGTGACGTATTTAAAGAAGATGGAAAACTGCCATGGAGAATAGAATGGCCCGCAAAATGGAAAATACTTAATGTGACTGTCGAACCCTTTGGTAAGGACCACGGGACGGTTGGAGGATCATATGATACTGGCAAGGAGATTTCCGAGAAAATATTCAATTATACTGCTCCGATTCCACTGATATACGAAAGAATACTTCTAAAAGGAAAGGGGGCCATGCACTCTTCAACAGGAATCAATATCCCGGCAGGCGAAATTCTCACCTTTGCCCCTCCTGAAATAGTCAGGTATATAATGGCTAGAGTTCCACCCACAAGGCATATAGATTTCGATCCAGAGGCAGGATTTCTAAACACGATGGATGAGTTTGAGAGACTGTTAAA
>JAJZYV010000296.1 GCA_021797955.1 Thermoplasmata archaeon | reverse complement strand
TTCCGTTGAACTTGTTTTCATCATATTTCAGAACTGTTATTTTCTTCCCAGTACCCGCCGTAGGCTTGATGCCAAATGCATTTTCCTCTTTTAATGGGTTTTTAGTAAATACTCCACAGTATATGCACATATCAGCTTTATCTGGAGGTTCCTGAATAAGCAGTTCTTTTCTAAGTGCCCTATTGAAGAAGTCTTCATAGTTTATTGCATTGCTTTTATCAAAATTGGATTTTAAATTTTCGGAGATTTCCTCGCATATCTTTCCATATTCAAATTTGAGTTCTTCTAAACCCTTGGAACTGAAAAGACAGGCATAACTGATAGATTCAATAGTCCTCGTTTGCAATGAATCTGCCATATCAAAAATCTTTTCACCAAAAATCTTAACAGCGAAATTATGTTCCTTTGATGTATCAAACTCATCGTTCTTCTTACTTGTATACAGGACTCTTTGCCCACAGGATATTAGGCTGAGAAATCTTTTTTTCTGAGTGTCTATATCAGATTCTTCATCTGATATTTCGGGAACATCTAGGTGGAATGCTAATTTACCATTTTTAACTATACTGCTTAAAGGAATCCCAAAACTCCTAACTGTTGCATCAAAACCCCTATTTGCCTTTTTCCACTCTTCGCCTTGCCAAATCAGTAATCTACCCTTGAATTTTTCAATATATGTCTCAATAATAGCTTTAGAAGGCCTTACGTTTCTTGAAAAATAAAGTCTTATGGAATTGCCGCTTGGTGCAAAATTTTCTAAAATCATATCAATATTGTCTTTATTGGGTTCCATTTCATCTGCAAAATTATTTCTTACATTTTCGTACTCACTCTTATCTAGTTCCTGACCAGTATAAACGATTGCATCTGGAAAGTAGGCGACAACATCTCTATCACTTTCATTCAGAAACCTTTGAAAATTCAGATAGAGTTTATCCAGAAGAAGGGTTTGCGGCAAATCACTGAACTGAATTAGATTGATACTTTCTCCTAAAGTCTCTAGATATGGGTACAGAAACTTTTTCATTTCACTGTAAATTGTTCTGGATAAACTTGCCTTTATTCCACCTGTCTGATCTCCCAGTTTCACAAACTTGCTAATTGTTTCCAGTTGACTTCTATCAAGTTTTGTTTTGATTGAGTTAGCGTAATTGTAGCTTCTGTTTTCGTTTCTTAATATGAGAAAAACCAGATCGTTCCACCAGTCTATCGGAGAACCTAAGGAACCAAGATAGTATGATAGAATTTTGACAATCTCATGCTTATTTTTTTCCAACACTTTATCTAAATTATTTGCACCGAATTCACCTTCCTGAAATAACTTGTCCGAATCATGTAATACCAGTGAAGCAAAAAATAACCGTACGTATTTTTCTGAATCTTGAAATGAATCGGTCTCCCTCAAAAAATACATTTTTTCCAGAGTTTTACCTGAAATGACAATTCCATTAAGAACATGAGTAAAATAAGTAACATCAGGCCATTCTTTCAGTTTTTCCTTTGAGCCCCCCTTTCCAGGAATAAGGAGGTAGTCATCCAAAATAATTCGCAACGGGCCTTTCTCCAAAGCTATTGAATCTTCATAAGAACTTTCAAACAGGTCCCTGAAACACTTACTGAATAAGTCAGTTCTAAATAGCTTTGGTGAGTTTCTGTAATCTTGCTTAAACTCCAAACTTATCACCCAGTCTTTCCTCCTCCAAGAATCCAAATCCTAATTGATTTTTAGATCCTAGGCCAACATTAAGCAAAAACTTCAAGACTTCTAAATCAGAACATATAGCTAGATCTAACATAAACGCTGGTAATTTTGCTCCTTTTATCTCAACTATCTTTCGTTTTAACTTTACAATCTTTATAAATTTTATATCTGGCTTGCTTCCGGTAACTTTCAGATATTTATTTAGAATGTTTGCCTCAATTGCCTCTAAAATTTCACTCTCTGGCTCGTTGAATAAATATTTGTTATTCTCTTTCAATATTACAGGGCTTCTAGTCTTCAAGGTAATTATTTCTGATGAAGGATTTACGTTTTTACTAATTGCAGAATGTATCCTGAATGTATGATCAAAAATTTCAATTTCTTTTGATGAAATAAACAACTCCTGCAAATAAATAACAAGATTAGCATCTAAACTGGAAATCATGAAAATAAATCGTTCTCCTATAAAACCTGTCTTTGTAAATTTTCTTTTTCCCCCTGGCATAATTTGACTCATATTGAATTTTAAGCCTGAGTTGTAGGTATGTAGTTTATCAGCTTTATCCCTGTCTTTGCTCGAAACTAGTGTTATAATTGAGGAATATAATTGATAGCTATGATCATAAGGCATCTCGAATCCATCTGAGTCAAGATTCACTATCAGTTGCATAAAGACTCATGTTCTCATATGTATAAATAAGTTTATGCATTGCATCAATTATTTTATAAGTGATGCAACGTTGCAGAAAAATGCTTTAATATCTGAAACACATAAACTTCTGTGAAATATTCGATTGCAATTTCAGGATTTCAATCAGAACTCATAATAAAGCCGTTTCTTCGTGTAAGGAACCCAATAGATGAATTAATCCTTATTGTAACTAATAATTCAAAATCTCTTGAAACTGCAGATGCAGTTAAAAAGTTACTTGCGTTCAATAATGTTGAGTGTACGCTATTATCAGTAAGTGATATTTTCAACTTTTTTGAAGTGCTTGTTAATCTCGAAATTCTATTGGAAAGAAAAGGAAGACCAAAATGGATCAATGTAAGTGCTGGCCCAGGCATTGCAATTTCATCGCTAACGTTCTTCTCGATTACTCATAATATACCTGTTGTTTTTTATAACAGAGAGAGCGATAAAACGTCTATGGTTGATATTTCAAAATCAAAAGATCTATTTAGAAATGCAAAGAAGAATCTGAACATTCTTAAGTTAATTGAAGAAAATCCACTATCATTGGGAGAAATATCCGAAAAATTAGGGCTTTCAAAACCAACTATATCTAGAAGAATAAGTTTGCTTAGAGAGGCATATCTAGTAGAACCAGTAGTTAAAAATAGGAAAATGACAGTCAAAATCACGGAGACCTCACGAAAACTTTTAGAAAAGCAGGATTTCTTCTAAATTAAAAGAAACTTCAGCAAGGTTTATAAGCTATTCTGTTCTCTTTAACATAACGAGATTTTCCAAAACCACCCACCGAAACCCTTTTTCGTGACCTCATGATCAATATCCATGAACCTTTATCACCTCAGATTATCAGAACTGTACAAGGGGATTGAAGCACTTGACGATCCCGTGACAGGCATATCAGATCACATTGACTTCGAAAGGATCAGTCCAATTCTTTAGGATCTATTTACAAAAGACATGGAGAAGCTTGAAAGGCCAAACTAGGATCCACTTCTCATGGTAAAAATACTGTTTCTTCAACAACGGTACAACTTCTCCGATCCGCAGATAGAAAGGGAGATCAGGGGACACGATATCCTTCCTCAATTTCTTG
>JAJZYV010000007.1 GCA_021797955.1 Thermoplasmata archaeon | reverse complement strand
ACGGTAAAATGATATTCAACTATTCTGCGCATTCTATAGTTCGCATTCGTGAAAGGGGCTTATCTCAGGAAATTGTGGAAGAGGTGATCTCCAATCCAGATAAATTGATCCAGATTGAAGAACTGACGAAAGCTTTCAAGCGGATTGATAATAGTGTTGTTGTGGTGATCTATAAAGAGATTAATAGAATACCTTTTATAATCAGTGCATATCGAAGCACTGATATTAAAAGATACCTAAAATGATCCCCAACTTTACCTATTTGGATTTATTCTACAGTTTATCGTGGAAAAATCAAGGCATTTTCATGGAATACCAATGATAAATCATAGCTTACCACTATGGTGGGTAGGGATAAATTTTTTGGGCGTTGATGTATACGAGAAAGTCCATGCAAAAGATCTACGTCATAAGACATGCAGAAACTCAAGTTGTCCCGAATATTCCGTCTACGGAGTGGGAACTCTCTCATGAGGCCACTGAATCCATATGAGATATGCTGAAGAATATAAAATTGGATGTTGTTCAGTGCATATATCATAGTCCCTTGGTGAAAGCGGAGGCAACGGCAAGGATTATAAGTGAAATTTATGGGGTTGAATCAAAAGCAAATGGGTGCTTGAGATAGAATAATTACGTGCATCAGGAATCTTCTTAAGCAATCAGATGGAAAGTCCATTATGATAGTCCCTCATGGCTCAATTTTGACAATTCTTTACATTTATCTTGCTGGAATTACCCTTGGCTATGCAAACTGACAAGAACTGAAGATGCCCGACTTTTCTATAATAGGCATAAAGATGAGTACGATCGAAAAGAGATTTTATTCCGGATTTAAGCTCAAGGGGCATATCCAAACAGAGTAATTTTATTCAGTAAGGCAGAATAAATACGGCATATGAGGATAATGTGAAGGATCCGGAACTTTGTTCTGGAACTCTCAAATATAATACGCCAATCGCAGTTGAACAATAAATGTAACAGGCACCCGTAAAACCTCTTAAATTAATGATCCGCCTAAATTAGCCGAAGTTCTGGGATCAACCAATCTATATTCCATTTTCCCTCAGATATTCAGATACTCCATGAAACGGTTGATTGGAAAATAGGAATCAATCTCCTTGACATCCTCATATCCTTCAGGAATGGATTCACCAAAACGGTTCAACCAGATGGCTTTCATCCCGAATCTCATGGCACCAAGGATATCAGCATCAAAAGAATCACCTACCATAATAGAAGTCTTGAGTCCTGCACCAATTTTCTTGAGGGTATATTCGAATATTCTCGGATCCGGTTTGGAGTAACCCAAGTCCCCGGAGGCAACGAGAACTGATACATAGTCTCTGATTCCACAACTTTTCAGTTTTTGTTCTTGGCCATCTCTTGGATTGTTCGTTATCACACCAACCTGTATGTTTTTTGCACGCAATTCATTTAAAACTTCGAGGCAACCAGGGACAGGTTTCATGGAATCCTCATAGCAATCAGCGTATGTTTTTACAGCATAATCAAGTTCTTTGCCAGTTAGTGGAACTCCGAATCTGGAAAGAATAAGTCTGATACGTTCCCTTCTCAGGTATAAGATATCTGCTTGATGGCTTATGGTTTCGGAAGGGGCCAGCTGTTTCCAGTAAAGGTTCCAGAGTTGATCGAGTTCGTTGAGGGTCGTACCACTGAGTGCCGGATAGCTATTTTTGAGAGCTATAAATGCAGAATGTCTTGAATGCGTATAATCAAAGAGTGTGTCGTCGAGATCAAACATCACTGCAGACGGTATTTTCATTTGTGACATTGAATTACGCTCTCGGTTAATAATTTACGCAAATTCTACAGTAAATTTTGACAGGAAATCCGCTATAGGGACACTTGAGGTTTCTCCCACCTCTAATATGGATTGTGATAACATCGCGTATCTTTGTCCCGTTATTCCTTATAACGCGGTATAAGCGGAAATCAATGGCAGGGTTGAACTCCATAACGCAGTTCTTTGCGAGAAACTTCTTAGAAAGAAGTTTCATCAAGTAAGGATGGTTGAAAGTGGTAAAGATTAGGACTTGCTTATAGGTATAAGTGGGCCCGACCGGATTTGAACCGGTGACCACCGCCTTGTAAGGGCGGTATCATAACCACTAGACTACGAGCCCTGTTGTCCCAAATAGGTTTGCCGTATATATCTCTTTAGAAAACCCTTCATATTATTAGCCCAGGTGCATGCTAATCATTAGCAGACCCTTTAAATGGCTGAATAAATTAAATCTATGAATCACTTAATATTTTAATGGAGTGCAAATATACGTCAGAATTTGCGTATCCATCCTATTTATTTTAGCCTACATTTAACGCTACGTTTAAATATTACATTGAAGTTTATGTTTTAAGTGTAGAAAATGAAGTTGGAAATCGGAGATTGTGTGACCATGGAATTTGATATGGCAATGTTCCAGGAAACAGCACAACTTGTACCAGTCCACGTCTACGCAAGAGACGGGGAAAGGTATGAAATGCTGGAATTAAACAAGACAATTATTCGATCCATTAAGACCTTTGGCAAGAACGGGAATATAAACGTAGCCTTGCTGACAATCTACAGAGCCTCAAAGTTCAGATACATAGTGTCTCCAGGAGCGCTCATTATAACCAAGGAGAGGGGAAGGTACGCCCTTCAATAATTGTAAACTCCTTCGTTTGTTTTTCTCCCGAGTTTTTTAGCGTTTTTATATTTTTTAAGTAGATTTGATGGCCTGTATTTGGAGTCAGAATATTCTTCATAAAGAATTTTCATAACATCATATGTTATATCAATTCCAACCATGTCTGCGAGTTCCAGGGGACCCATTGGCATTCCAGCACCATATTTCATGGCAGAATCAATATCACGTGCGCTTGCAACATTTTCATCCAGCATGATAAAGGCTTCATTGATCATGGGAACCAGGATCCTGTTAACCAGAAATCCGGGAACCTCCTTTACTGAGATGGGTTTCATCGTACCTCTGTGGTTCTTTAATTTACCAAAAAAAGTCATTACGGTTTCAAAAACCTCATTTTCTGTTCTCAAACCCCTGACCACCTCTACTAATGGAAGGGTATACGGAGGGTTAAAGAAATGGGTCAATATAAATCTCTCTGGTCTAACGAAGGATCCGGCCATTTGTGTAACTGATATTGAAGAGGAGTTCGATGCAACGATAGCATCTTTTCTTACAATTTTTGAAAGCTCATCGAAAATTTTTGTTTTAACTTCAAGGCTTTCAAAAGCCGCCTCAATTATTATATCGCACTCAGAAAGCAAGTTGTAATCAGTTTCAGTTTTAATTCTTTCACGGATAACTTTCCCAGTTTCATTTGTATATTCAGGTTTGAGATTATTTTTTATTATCTCTTTCTGTTTTTCGGTTAGCTCTACTCCAAGTGTTGAAATTCTTTCAATTTCTTTTTCAGATTTTTTACCGTTAAATCTAATCTGGGCATCAATTATCTTGCCAATTGAGAATTTAGCTCTATCCAGAACCTCATCGCTGATGTCAATCAAAACGGTTTCATATCCATTAAACGCCATAAGGTAAGCAATGGAGGAACCCATGGTCCCCGATCCTACAACTCCAATTTTTTTAATTTCCATAAGTATCCAATTGAAGAAATTTATAAAGATATTGTGAGTATATTTAAACGTCAAATGTTCGAGAAAAATCTTTTTATCCTATTATCTGTTATAAATTTAAGGGTCTAAAATGGATAGAAAAAAAATGTTGAAAGACCTAGATGAGATTGTGCCGGTAGATGGTGATGAAATGGACAGACTTGTTTTTGGGGAGGGAAAAAGGAAGAATATTTCAGGGAAACACCCTAGTTCTATCTCTAGGAAATAAAGAAGCTTCCCTTATGTTCTGTAAGCCTAGAACTACCTGAGTCAGTCTTTCAAGTCCGAGTCCCCATCCAGCATGGGGAGGCATTCCGTACCTGAAAGTTTTAATGTAAAATTCAAAGTTTTCGCTATTTAAGCCTTTACTTTCTATTCTTTTCCTGAGCTCGTTTGGATCATGAATCCTCTGTGCACCGCTGGTTAACTCTATTTCTCTGAACTGCAGGTCGTAGGATTTGGTTAGAGATGGGTCTTCATCTAAGACTGCAGTGTAAAATGGCCTCACTGAAGTTGGCCAGTTGGTGATAAAGTAGAAATTGTCAAACATTTTTCCTATTATCTTCAGGTTCTCGTTGCTGATATCTTCACCAAATTCCTGTTTTCCTCCATTCCTGTTTATCAGATTCACACATTCCTTGTAGGTTATTTTTGGAAATGGTATTTTTGGTGTCTCCTTCATTAGAGATATTTTATCCGCATCGGGTACATTTTTCAAGAAATTAGAAACTCCAGAAGAAATTGCATTTTCAAGCATTTTCATGGCATCATTGTGATCTGCAAATGCCATTTCTATATCAATGGATGTAAACTCATTAATATGCCTCGGGGTGTTGTGTTCTTCAGCCCTAAATGCGGGCCCTACTTCAAAAACTCGTTCTATGCCAGATGCTATAAGCATTTGCTTATATAACTGTGGACTCTGATTGAGAAAAATATCCTTTTCGAAGTATTTGACTCTAAAAAGTTCAGCGCCCCCTTCAGTTGCGGCAGACACGGTTTTTGGGGTCTGGACCTCCATAAATCCATTAGTCATCAGATAGTTCCTAATTCCCCATAATAGGGCAGACTTTATCTGAAATATTACATGGTTCCTTTCTTTTCTCAAATCAAGAAATCTGTTGTTGTACCTTGTATCTGGGTCGACTTCAACTTCATCAGTTATTCCCAGGGGGAGGGGAACCTCTGCAGTATTTAAAATCGTGAGGCCTGAAATGATTATTTCCCTTCCTATTTTACTCATTATTTTTTCCGGGATTTTCCCATCGACTTCGATCACGCTCTCTCTATTCATAGATCCCAATTTATCAAAGAATTCAGAATCTTTCTTCACTGTAACCTGAGTTAAGCCGGTACTGTCCCTCAGTATGATAAATCCGACACTTTTCATCGTTTTTATGTCCTGGGCCCATCCCTTTAAAGTTACGGAATCTCCTGGGTTCATATGATCAAGATCCCTTACGAATAGCGATTTCATACAGGCGTATTTGATTGTTGTAGAAAATTCTATCTGAATATTTTAGAATTTAGTATCTTCTTAAATCCACGATCATATGTTTATTCCATAATTCTAAATATTGGTAAAGAATCAATTCGCATGAAAACGAGGATGTACTCTGTAATTTTCCTCATATTTACAATCACACTTTTGGTTTTGGCATTTGCATTACCTCAGGTCAACAATTCTAATACCAACACAATGAGCAATAAAGTAAAAGTCATCCCAACTCAAACAGGAAAAAACCTTGTACTTATCTGCTTCAATGTTGCAGTAGATCCGGGCGCAAAAGATATGATGGCTTCCGCACTCAGTTCACTGAATGCAAGCTCAACCTCAGCAGTGGTCATAGAAATGAATTCTCAGGGGGGTTTGCTCACGAGTATGATTAGCATTGTTGACCTTATAAATTCTACAGAAACATCAGGTATTCCAGTCTACACCTATGTAATGCCTCAAGGGTTTGCAACAGCTGCGGCAACTTATATTGCACTTGCCTCTACCCAAATTTGGATGTCTCCAGGAACAGCCATTGGACAGGCACTCCCCACAGTAGATGCCGGGCAACTCGCAATTTTAATGGACACTTATGCAATATCGCATGGAAGAAATGTTTCTGCAGTAAACAACATGATATGTAACAACTCTCTATATTCATCTTCTCAGGCTCAAAAGGCCGGAATTATAAACGGGTCAGCTGCAAACTTAAGCTCATTTTTAACGCAAACTAACCTGGCGGGGTATCATCAAAACACTATCTCAGAATCACTATTTGATCAATTTATAAGCTTTATCAGCAACTCCACGGTGGACGGATTGCTCATTTCTTTTGGATCACTTGCTATACTCCTTGATATATACCATAGAACAATATTTATGACATTACTAGGATTAGGGTTGATGATTTTGGGCTTTCTTGGAGCACAACTTATAGATGCCTCCGTTGTGGGCATAGCATTTCTGATGATGGGCACTATACTGGTATTTTTGGAATTCAAAACCGGACATGGCATTGCCCTGATTTCTGGTATCGTAATCGATGTCATAGGAACACTGTTTTTGGTATCTCCAAACTATGACTTTACATCGCAGCCATATGCGTCTGGATACTCACCTTCCCCGATAAATGATGGATTCATAATATCCGCAATCATCATCATCCTGATCGGTGCGTTAATAGCATTTTACATCAACAGGATAGTTAGATCTCAGGTGAAGAAACCTGTTACAGGATGGGAGGCACTGATAGGAAAAGATGCAGAAGCCGATACTGACCTGACACCTAACGGATGGGTATCAATTGAAGGAGTCAGATGGAAAGCAAGGACTGAAAATAACGTTTTCATGGAAAAAGGTGAAGCCGTGACAGTTATAGGGATAAACAATTTGACACTTGTAGTTAAAAAGAGGGATAACACTGAACGTCCTGGGATTTGATATAGGGGGGTCAAAAATCTCGCTATTTTTGACTGACAGTTCGGGAAGGATTCACAAGCGGTTGAGGATTAAGACACCAGAATTCAAAAATCCGAAAGAATTGATTGATCTTATTGGGTCAATGAGCGATGAAGTTGAAATAGAAACTGGTATGGTACCTGACGCTATCGCTGTTGTAATTGCCGGCGCGGTAGATGCAATAAAAGGAATCGTACGTTCCTCTCCAAATCTCTTTGGAGATAGGGAAGTCCAGTTATCAAGGATGCTTGAAGAGAGGCTTAATAAAAGTGTATACATAGAGAACGACGCAACTGCAGTTGCAATATCGGAAAAGGTATTTGGAAATGGAAAGGGATATGAAAATTTTATTTATGTCACTCTGAGCACGGGGATAGGAGGCGGGATTTTCATAAATAACCGGGTATACAGAGGAGCCCTAGGAATGGCAGGAGAGTTTGGTCATACCGTTATGGATCCTCAAGGACCCTTATGCGGCTGTGGCAGAAGAGGATGCTTTGAAGCGATAGCAGGGGGAAAAGGAACCTTAAAATTAATGGCAGAAATGGATTCCTACAAAAATTCTGAATACCTGAAGAAATTCAAAAAAGAAAAGATAGAGGCAAAGACCATATTTGATGGAGCAGAATTTGGAGACGCAGAGTGTCTTGCCATTGTAGACAGAGTTACGGAAAATATGGTCGCAGGCATTGCAAACCTGGTCAATATATTTGACCCAGAAGCTGTAATGATTGGAGGGGGGATGTCTGACTCCAAAAAGCTTGTCGTGAGCAGAATTGAAAAGGAGCTACCAGAAGCACTAAAATCAATGAGGAGAAATGTTGATATACGAAAAACAAACCCCATCACTGTGGAATTATCACCACTTGCATTGGTGTTAAATGAGAGGGAGATGCCTTCGTTCAATTATGAAAGAATTATCAGAGAAATGAGGGAAAAGTTATCAGAAAAACTTGATCGCTGAAATTATGATAATGGATTTTACCAGAGCATTCAAATTATTAATAATCCACAATCTGGAAAAATATCAGTCAGTGTTTTAACCTAATCCTCATACTATCCGGAAAATGGAATTAAAAAAATACAGAATAATTAAATATCCTGGGGCAAAATGGGCTTCACTGGGTCAAATATACAAAATATGGAATTCCTCAAATTGCAATTTGTTTGTTGATCTCTTTGGCGGATCTGGCAACGTATCCCTTAATGTGAAGGCAAGTGGCATTATCTACAATGATTTAAATCAAGAACTGGTAAATCTTTTCAGAACTATAAAGTTCAATTATGGCGAGTTTTATGAAATTGCATTAAAAAACGGGAACTCCCCATCTGTTATAAGACGATTCAGGGGAGAAGGTGCTTCGAGTGAAATTGAAAATGCATTCGCAACCTTTCTCAAATTCAACTCAAGTTTTGGAGGAATGGGCGACACTTACGGAACGAGAGATGAAAAGGGAAAGATAACCAACATTATGCGGGCAGTCCAACAATTGCCAATAATAAAGGAGAGACTACTTAATTGGGAAATTGTTGGAGAAGACTTTAGAAATGTAGTCAAAAAATATGATGATGAGAAAGCTTTCTTCTACATTGACCCTCCTTATCCTGGAAAACAGTGGTATGACAATACCTTCTCCCGCAAGGATATGAAAGAACTCCTTTCATGTATCAAAAGTTTGAAAGGAAAATATCTTGTAAATATTGACAATGAGAATACTATAGGAAGGGCAATCTTCGGCAATCCACAGTTTGTTGTTAAATACCCGAATAGGAATGGTGGAGGAAACGAAGGGAGGCCAGAGTTCAGATATCTTTCATTTTATACCAATGTCGGAAATGTGAGTAAGAAATCCTGAAAATGTAAACATAGGAAGTCCCGTATTGACAGGGAAATCAGGAAAAATAACTAAACCATTTTAAAGAATATTCTATAAGGGTAAGATCATAGTGGACGAATACAACGCATCACAAATACAGATTCTTGAAGGACTCAAAGCGGTAAGGAAAGTACCCGGAATGTACATAGGAAATACTGGGGAAGGAGGTCTGCACCACCTTGTGGCTGAAGTGGTAGATAATTGTGTTGACGAAGCTAATGCTGGATTTGCTGATAAAATTTATGTTACAATGGGAGCGGACGGAAGTATTACTGTCGAAGACAACGGCAGGGGAATACCTGTAGATATTCACCCGCAATATAAACGACCCGCATTGGAAATTGTATTGACTGAATTGCATAGTGGAGCTAAGTTTGACAAAAAGGTATACAAGGTCACCGGAGGACTCCACGGAGTGGGTGTTCATGTCGTTAATGCCCTATCGGAAAAACTCATACCGGTGATTAAGAAGAATGGAAAGTTATATTATGAAATATTTTCAAAAGGGGTTCCCGAAGGGCATTTAGAAAGCGTTCCGATTTCCAAAAAGGAAGAAGATTTAGTCACAAAGGACATTGAATTGAATTTTGATTCACAGTCTGGTACAACGTTCAAATTCTGGCCTGATCCAGAGATATTTTCAACACTCTCTTTCTCACATGAGATTTTAGAAAGGAGAATGAGGGAACTGGCGTATCTTAATCCTAAATTGACAATTTATCTCAAAGACACCAAAGGAGCAGTTCAAGTGTTCCATTATTCGGGAGGACTCTCAGAATTTGTATCATTTCTCTCAGAGGGAAGCGATCTGTTGTTAAAGGAAACAATTTCAGGAGAAATGGAAAAATCCAATGTAAATGTTGAATACGCATTCCAATATTCTTCCAGTTCTCTTGAAACTATGAAATCCTTTGTGAATAACATTAGAACAGATGAGGGCGGAACACATGTTGCAGGGTTCAGAACTGGTCTTTCTAAGGCAATACTGGACTACGCGAAGAAAAACAACTTGATAAAAGGGGTTGACAATCTTATTGGAGATGACGTGAGAGATGGTCTCATAGCCGTACTTCATGTAAAGATGTATAATCCACAGTTTGAAGGACAAACCAAGGAGAAACTGGGTAACGGAGAGATAAAGGGAGTAGTTCAATCAGTTCTTGACAGCCAGATCAAGATGTATCTGGAAAGCTATCCGAATGTTGCAAATTTGATCGTAAAAAGGGCACTCATTTCCGCAGAAGCAAGGGAAGCTTCAAGAAATGTAAAGGATCTGATCAAGAAGAGATCAAATCTTGAGAGTGGAGGACTTCCAGGTCGTCTCGCAGGTTGTTCCTCATCCGATCCCGAAAAAACTGAGTTATATATTGTTGAGGGGAATTCCGCAGGAGGATCTGCAAAACAGGCAAGAAATAGGGAATATCAGGCGGTAATGCCACTTAGGGGGAAAATACTGAATGTGGAAAAGGCAAATGAGAACAAGATATTTGCAAATCAGATAATCAGGGATTTGATAGTGGTTCTTGGCACTGGTGTGGGTGACGATCTTGACGTTGCTAAATTAAGATACAAGAAAATTATAATCATGACAGATGCAGATGTTGACGGCGCACATATCAGGACACTTCTATTGACTTTCTTTTACAGACATGCCAAATTACTTATCGAGGAAGGAAACATATTTTTTGCGGAACCTCCTCTTTACAGAATTCAAAAAGGGGAAAAGGTAGAATACGTTTATACAGAGGAAGAGAGAGTAAGGGTAGTCACTGAATTGGGGAAGAATGCAATAACTCAGAGATTCAAGGGTCTCGGAGAAATGAATCCTGACCAGCTATGGGACACGGCCATGAATCCTGACACAAGAAGGTTAGTGAGAGTGGCGATTGAAGATGCAGATATGGCTGACAGGATGTTTTCCATACTGATGGGCGAAAAGGTCGAGCCCAGAAGAAGATTTATCGAAGAAAATGCGAGGTACGTGGAGGCAATCGATCTTTAGGGTGTATTTATGGAACAGAGACCAATTGATGGTGAGATTAGAAAGTCGTATCTAGAATACGCAATGAGTGTAATAGTCAGCAGGGCAATTCCCGATGTTAGGGACGGTTTGAAACCGGTTCAACGAAGGATTTTATATTCAATGTGGGAAAACAATTTCACACACGATAAGCCATACAGAAAATCTGCAAGAATTGTCGGGGAAGTAATGGGTAAGTACCATCCACATGGGGATGCGGCAATTTATGATGCAATGGCCAGAATGGCACAAGATTTCTCTCTGAGGTATACTCTCATAGATGGACAGGGAAATTTTGGCTCTATTGATGGTGACGAACCAGCAGCAATGAGATATACTGAGGCAAGAATGAAAGCATTTTCAGAGGAAATGCTTATGGACATTGATAAGGAAACCGTTCCCTTTAGATTAAATTTTGACGGGTCTCTCAATGAGCCTGATTATTTACCCTCATCATTTCCAAATCTTCTGATAAACGGAACTTCAGGAATAGCAGTTGGTATGGCAACGAACATGCTGCCTCACAATTTAAGAGAAGTTGGTTCAGCAATGATCCACCTTATAAAAAATCCAGATGCGACAATATCAAATATAATGAGTTTTATAAAGGGCCCAGACTTCCCTGGCGGAGGCATAATTTGGATTACGGACGACATGCTGAGAGGATATGAAACTGGAAGGGGGAAGGTGATATGCAGGGGAGAGGTACGGACAGATGATAAAAAAAGGATCATCATTACCAGTCTTCCATACAGTGTCAACAAGTCAGTATTTTTGGAAAATGTTGTAAGGCATGTTGATGATGGAAAGATTGAAGGCATCACCGATGTGAAGGATGAAAGCAACAAGGATGGAATGAGAATAGTAATCAAAATCAGGGATGAGGACAGGAAACAACTTGTTCTTAACCAGCTTTATTCAAAGACAGAACTGGAGCAGAGCATAGGAATCAACAACCTGGTACTGCTGAATAACGAACCAAAACAGATGAGCATCAGGGAAATGCTTTCCAGTTACATCGAACACAGGCTCAAAGTTATCCTGAAAAGAAGCACTTATGATCATACAAAGCTCAAGGAGAGGGAGCATGTGCTTATGGGTATTGAAACAGCTCTCCACAATCTCGATAATGTGATTAAACTGATAAGAGGTAGCAGAGATACACAGGAGGCAAGAGTGAATCTGATAAATCAATTGTCTTTAACTGAAATCCAGGCAAATGCAATTCTGGAAATGAGGCTGCAAAGGCTCACCTCCTTGGAAGTTGATAAGATCAGGAAAGAATTGGAAGAGGCACGAATTCAGATCAAATACTTGGAAGAACTCATGGCAAGCGAACCCAAGAGAAAAGAAGTGCTTATTACAGAAATGGAAAATCTAGTCAGAAAATACGGAGATGATAGAAGAACCATAATACAGATGGGGACGTACGAGCAACTTTCAGACGAAAGCACCATACCAAATGAACCGAGTGTTGTGGTCTTAACTGAAAGAGGATTCATTAAGAGAATGAATCTCGACGAATACAGGTCTCAAAATAGAGGGGGAAAAGGTGTTCAGACAAGTGCAAGGGACGATGACTACTCAAAGGTTTTGGTCCACTGTAATGCCCATGATCAGCTGATGTTCTTTACAAACACAGGAAGAGTGTATATCCTAAAAGCGTACAGGATCGAGAGCAAGAGCAGGACTGGAGTTGGAGTAATTGCGTCAGCCTTTTTAAAGCTGAATGAAAGTGAGCGTGTAATAAACATTCTTAAGTTGACAAATGCAGAGAGTCAGCACTTGGCCATTGCCACAAAAAACGGATTTATCAAGAAGACAGATGTACAGAGCTTTTCAAGGGTGCTTTCAACTGGGATCAGGGCTGTAACTCTGGAAGAAAGTGATGAAATTATATCGTCTTTCCTCATGTCAGATGACCAGGATATTATCGTCGTCTCAGTGAGTGGCAAGGCCGCAAGATTCGATTCCTCTGAGCTAAGAAGCACAGGAAGAAGTTCAAGAGGGGTAAAGTCAATGAGAATTGATCCTACAGACAACATACTGTCGGCATTTGCAGTTGAGCCGGAGCAATGTGTTCTTACAATATCAGCAAAGGGGTTGGGAAAGAGAACGGCAGAATCAGATTTCCAAAAACATCACAGGGGATCCTCAGGAGTGAAGGTAATGAAGGTCTCGAGAAAGACTGGCAAGATTGTTGTGGCAATTCCGGTAAAAGTAGAAGATGAATTAATAATTATAACAAAGAATGACCAGACCATAAGAATTAAAGCTTCGGGTATTAGAATAATAGGAAGGAATGCCCAGGGTGTAAGGACAATGGATCTAGATGAAGGAGACGAAGTAATTTCAGCTGGAAAGGTTGAAGTGGTTCAATGACAAGGCTATATATTGCGGGAACAGGCAACGTCTCAAAAGCTCTGCTACAACTTCTGGAGGCAATTCCAGAAATTGAAATTTATGGCCTGGAGAATTCCAGAGGATCAATATACGGATATGGGCCGCTTGACAAACAAATGATCAATTTATTTCTTGAGCAGCCATCAAGGCATCAAAAGCCAGAAAGGGTCGAAGATCTTGAATTTGATATTTACGTCGATCTTAGGACTGCCTCTAGGGACGGAATTCTGGAAAGGAGAACATATGAGCACATGTTTTATAGTGGCAAAAGTGTGGTAACGGCCAACAAGTCTGGTCTAGCGAATTTTTTTCCAGAGATTATGAAGGACTCAATCAGCACCAAAAGAAAGATTTTCTACGAGGCCACCGTCGCAGGTGGGTTACCAATCTTTAGCCTATTAGAGGGATCATTTAAACCATTTCATGTGAAAGAATTTGTCGGAATCGTAAATTTGACATCAAATTTTGTATTAAAGAAAATAAGGTCAGGGTTGAAACAGGAAGATGCTTTCAATGAAGCGGTTAAAGCTGGAGTGGCTGAAACTGACATGAGCGATGACCTAAATGGGACCGATTCAGCAAGAAAAGCAGTGATTATAGCAAACTCCATATTTGGATATCCCCTGAGATTGTCTAACCTGAAATACACCGGAATAGATTTGAAAAATATTTCTGGCAAAACAGCACTGATGGTAAGAATTAATGATGAGGGGGAGATCAGTTCAGGTCTTATGGAATTAGAGGAGGGAAGCGCATTTTTGGATCTGGATCCAATGTCAATGGCAGTTCAGGTTTCATTTAAGGAGCGAGAACCAATATTTGTTTCGGAAAAGCGTGATGGCCCAATTGAAACTGCAGGAGCTGTACTGAATGATATTTTAAGGTGCATTTCATAGAAAATGGATATTAAAATATTCTGTGAGGATGATGCTGATTAGAAATGCTATTCCTATGAAGGAATTTGAATTAAGGAAGGACATCTTTATGGTTTTTGGATCGTCTGGCTTAATGATTAGGTGCTGATAAATTATCAGAAAATAGAAAATAAACAGGGCTATTACATAAAACCAGCTCCTGATGTAAAAGACCAGAAGAGTGAAGAGAACCAGTGTTATGCCATGGAAGATATCTGAAATAATTAACCCTCTTTCAGTACCGTATCTAGTCATAACAGTTTTCAACTTATTTACGATGTCAAATTCAATATCTGGAATAGTGTAAACAATGTCAAATCCCCCAATCCAAAATGACGTTGCGAGAACGAGGATATATATCTCCGGGGAAGACGGAAAAACAGGTTTATAGGCCAGATATCCAGCCATAACCCCTACACCAATAGTGAATCCCATGAATAAATGTCTCCATGGTGTAACCCTTTTTAATAGGGGATCTATAATAAACATCACAAGCACTATGGGCGACAACTCAAATACAAGACGATTTAGACGGAAAGTGCACAGTTCGAAGAAAAAAGCTGTGAAAATTGTAAACGCGATTGCGCTTTTATTTGAAAGGCTCCCATCAACAAGCCCCCACTTCCTCTTTCTTGGATTGATAGCATCATACTTCCTTCCAAGGATCCTGTTGATTGACATTCCGGTTGCACGAGCTAAAGTGCCCGCCAGTACAACCAGAACAACAACACTAATACCGGGGAATCCCCCTGCAGCAATGAATGAACCTGCCACTATAAACGGGATGTCGAATACGGTATGCTCCAGTTTAATGTAATCCACTAGCTTGCTTAAAGTCCGTTCTTCATGGAATCCCTTAACTGATCCACTCTGGTTTGAATATCCTTCACCATCTGCAATGTCTCCGGCCATTCCCTTTCATACCCCTCCGTATTCCATTTTTTAGTAGCATCAATCCCCATCTTTGATCCATAATTTATTCTTGGAGATGCGTGATCCAGTGTGTCTGTATGGGTCCCTGGTATAATAACAACATCTCTTGCAGGATCAATTCTTGTGCTCATAGCCCAAATAACCTGTTTTCTATCGTGCACATTTATATCATCATCCACAACGATCACTATCTTTGAAAACATCAACTGCCCAGTTCCCCATATGGAAAACATGACCTTTCTTGCATGTCCAGGGTACCGCTTTTTGATGGAAACTACTATCATATCATGAAAAACAGCTTCCTCCATTGTGTTCATGTCTACGATTTCTGGGATTTGCAATTTGACAAGTGGAAGGAATAATCTTTCTATGGATTTTCCCATTATCACATCCTCGTGCCATAGTTTACCCACAATAGTTGTTGGGTAAATCGGGTTCTTCTTTTCCACGATCTTTTTTACGTGGAATACAGGAAATTCGTCAGCAAGGGAGTAATATCCGGTATGATCTCCAAACGGACCCTCTGTTTTTGTTTCCGAAGTGTCTATATATCCCTCAAGCACTATTTCAGAGTTCATGGGATAGTGCATACCAACACTCTGGCCTTTAACCAAGTCAACCCTCTTCCTACTTATCAACCCACAGAAGGAAAATTCATCCAGCGGTTCAGGAAGTGGAGCAACTGCCGAGAAAATAGTTAAGGGGTCTGTTCCCAACGAAACTGATACGTCCATTATTTTCCCCTTCTCCTTGTAGTCCTGGTAATGTCTTGATCCGTCTTTGTGAATTTGCCAGTGCATTCCAAGTGTTTCACTATCATATTTTTGCATTCTATACATTCCTGCGTTTTTTAGCTTCGTTTGAGGATCCTGTGTTATTACCACAGGCAGTGTAATAAATGGAGCTGCATCCTCAGGCCACGTCGTGCAGATAGGGTACCTGTCCAAATCAACCTTATCCAGTAAGCGATGTGATGAAGGTAATTTTTCGTGATATTTCGGCCTCAACCCTCCAAGTTCCTTCAGGATCTCTAAACCACGGCCAATAAGCGAATCTTTTTCACCAGGTGGTCTGATTAGGTTCTTTAGCCCCTGACCTATTTCTTCAGGAGTCGAACCGAGAATGTCATTCATTTTACCCTGCGTCGAGAAAATATTCCCAACTACCGGAATATCTGAATTCTTTACGTTATTAAAAAGCATTGTTTTTCCGGATCCAACTCTTTCCTCCTCACTTAAAATCCAGGTGAGTTCTAATTTTGGATCGGTACTTTGATCTATCTCAAGAAGATCATTTTTTTTCCTCCGATCCTCAACAAAATCACGTAAGTCTTCGTAGACCATGATAGGATATGTTTCATTTGCATTTAGCCATTTGTTAAATAAGTTTTAATTTTTTCTGAAATAATTTCAATTAGCCATCGACGATCCGCGAGCTGAAAATATGATTCCTATGCTTACAAGAATCAGGCCACTTATTTCATAAATATTGGGCACTTCGCCTAGGAGAACTATTCCAAAAACCACAGAAAGAGCAGGGACTAGAAAGAGAAAAGATGAGATCGTTGAAACTCTGTATTCCCTGTTTAGATGAAGAAAAGCATAATATGCGACTGCGGTTCCAGGAATTCCCATTATAATAGCAATCAACAAGAAAGTAGGAACAGGGTGAAAAATACTGGTTGTTGGGGTTACGTAAACAGCTACAGCAAAGGATGGTATGAGCGCAAATAAAAACTGGAAAAAATTTGTGGTTTCCCTTGGGGCAGCAGCGAGGTACTTCTTGTAGTAGACGGTTCCAGTTGCCCAGCATATTGCGCCAAGTAAAGCAAGTACAACTCCGATACCAAGACTTGAAAACAGTGCGTTATAAAAGATTAGGATAATTCCAGAAAAACCTATTATCACTCCCAGAACCACATATCGATTGTACGATTCCTTTAAGAATACGATAGACAACACTATCGAAATTACAGGATAAGTGTAAATCAGGATGGAAGACAGGGAAGAAGAAATACTTGACTCAGCGATAAACCACAGTTCCATGAAAATAAAAACACTCAGCATTGAAAGAATGAACATTGGTTTAATATATTCGGGTTTGAGCTTCAAAAGTTGTTTTCGATTGAATATTATCAAGATGCCAACCAGGGAAAACAGAATTCTGTAAAACAATAGCGTGAATGGATCAACATACTGAAGTGCAAATTTCACCAGTGGATAATTCAATGCCCAGAATGATACCATGATGGAAAACAGAACTCCATCTCTCTTCAAACTCACTGAAAAGCGAATGCAGAATAATTAATAATCATACGCTAAATTGTTTCTAATGATACCTTAGGCAGTGTAGATGCAAATACCTTTATAATTCAGTTCAATGATCTAAGCATGGTCTCAGGAGCATTCAGTGATAGGAAGAGAATCCTTGAATTTTTCAGCTCCAGGGGAATAATTGTTGAACCAGAAGCACTCAAAATCATGACAGAACGCGCTATGGGAACAATGATTACCCATCTTCTCAATGAAAATGTGGCAGATAGCGGAATAGTGAAACCAGAGGATGTTATGCTCCTTTTAAATACAAATAGTCCTAAAACTCCACTGGAAATTGCAGAAATAGACATAAACCAGATAAAGGCCAACAGCACTATTGAAGACTTCAGAAAAATGTTTGTAGGCCGATATGAAACTCTGCGGAGTATTATCGTTAATGCAGGAAAATTCAGGCAGATTGATTCAATAGAATCTGCTAAAAGGAAAGAAGGAAAGGAAGTAAGAATCGTAGGGATGATAACAAACATAAGCGAAACCAAGAACGGTCACAAAAGATTCAGGATTGAAGACACAGATTCTTTCATCGATGTCTTTATTCTAAAGAAAAATCCCCTCTCAAAAGAACTGCTTCTCAATGATGAGGTGATAGGAGTCATTGGGGGAGTCTCCAGGCCAAGCAATGACAGGGAAAAAAATGAGCCGGTTGTATTCGCGAATGAAATCATAAGACCGGATGTACCCGAGAGGTTGATTGACGATAATGGTAAACCTCCAGAGTATGTAGCTTCAATCTCCGATATTCACGTAGGGAGCAAAACATTTCTTAAGGATTCCTTTCAGAAATTTATTGATTGGGCAAAGAGTTCATCAGATGAAGCATCTTCATTGAAACATTTGATTCTAAGCGGGGATGTAGTTGATGGCATAGGTGTTTATCCGAGCCAGGAAAACGATCTGGAAATCATTAATCCGCTTGAGCAATATGAATATCTTTCAGAATTTGTCAATCAAGTTCCTGAGGATATAAGTGTATACGTGATGCCTGGGAATCATGACACCGTAAGGCTGGCTGAGCCACAGCCTGAATTTGGCCCGGCAATAAGAAAGATGTTTGAAAAAAGGATCAAATTTATTCCAAATCCATATAATTTAAGATTGAACGGTAAATTGATTACGATCTATCACGGAATGTCACTGAACGATCTTATTGAACTAATACCCGGAGCAAACTTCGACAGCGTGGGAAAGGCGATTGAATTGATGCTCAAAAGAAGGTATATGGGACCAGTATTCGGGGGTAGAACACCCATAATTCCCTCCAGCTATGATGGGCACATAATGAAAGATGTGCCAGATATTTTTATTACAGGTCACATACATGGGCATTATCTTGGGAATTATAATGGAGTGAGATATGTTAACTCCTCAACCTGGCAATCACAGACAGATTATCAGAAAATGATGAACTATTCACCAGACCCGGCCATCGCAACTCTATTTGATTTAAATTCAAAATCGGTGTTTAAGAAAAAATTTATGTAACTAAATGGTTCGGAGTATAATTTCCTCAATCTCTTTCCTGAAAGTTTCAATAAGATCCTTTGTTGCAGTTTCCTTTATCGAATCAGGAGCACTCAAAAATCCCAATTTTGCGGTAAGCTTTGCCATTCTTGCCATGGAATCATATTCTTTCACCTTAGCTTCAAGGTATCCTTCAATCACAGAAACCAGCTGCTTCTTCAATTCTTTATCTTCATTGAGTTTTTTCTTTATATATTCCTTGATAAAGTCCTTTACAATTTCTCTAACCGACTCAATGTACATTTCTTCAGACGGCAGAGTGTTCATGATTTCTTTTAGATATTTCTGGATATCATCTGGCATATATGATTAATGTAATACTGTAAATAAAGGTTCACAATATAATTATTTATAACAAGTATGGATATCCCGTTACTTTAAGTGAATTATTTTTGAATATAGTTCACTATTGGGGTGAAACATTGAAGCGAAGTTCAAGAGACTGGAAAAAACGAGGAAACATGAGATGGAAATGGAGAAAGAAGAGAATCAGAAGACTGAAAAGGCAGAGAAAGGCAAATAAATCTTGATTCTACCCTGATAGCTTTTTAATTGATTTTTCGGATTCCAGTATTGGAATCCATTCTGAGTAATTTTTTGGTTTTTAGAAACATCATGCAACAATTTCAAAATTGATTCTAGTTCACGCTTAGTATTAATGGGAAAATCAACAGTTTGTTAAAAGACCGCTCAAATCCCTCAAAATTATATACTAATGATTAATGCACAGGTACGGGGACATGGGGTAATCAGGCATCCTATTGGGCTCCAGTCAGGTTTTGATTAGAAATGGGTCAACTGAATTGGTGA